>CAYWNJ010000044.1:0-10340 GCA_964459535.1 uncultured Rhodobacterales bacterium | reverse complement strand
TGCAGTTATGGCGCTGGAAGATCATGGGATTAAGGATGGGCCGGTTTTGGTGACCGGCGCCGCTGGCGGTGTTGGGTCGGTCGCGACGGCGATCCTGGCGCGGCTCGGGCATGAGGTCGCGGCAGTGACAGGTCGGCCAGAGACGGAGGATTATCTGCGTGAATTGGGAGCGACGCAGATTGTTGCGCGTGCGGACATCAACGAGACGGTCAAGCGGCCCTTGGAGGGTGAAGCTTGGGGCGGCTGCGTGGATGCGGTTGGCGGCGCAATGTTGGGCCGTTTGCTGGGCCAGATGAAATATGGTGCCTCGGTTGCTGCGGTTGGTCTTGCGGGTGGTGCGGCCTTGCCCGCGACGGTTATTCCGTTTTTGCTGCGGGGTGTGAACCTGCTTGGCATTGATAGCGTCATGCAGCCTTACGACAACCGTCTGCGGGCGTGGGAGCGTATCGCCAAAGATTTACCGATGGAGAAATTGGAAGCAATGGTGAAGCCCGCTGGGCTATCAGACCTTCCTCAACTCGGGGCCGATATTTTGAAAGGCCAGGTTAGGGGGCGTGTCGTGGTGGATGTGAACGCCTGAGCTTAGTCGGCGTTCAAGCTGCGGATTGTTCTCAGGACCTGGGTGGCGGCGGTTTCAGGGTCGAGCTTGGCCAATGCCACTTGTTGGCCGAGTGCCTCTAGCTGCGCTTGGACTTTGGGGGTTTCCAAGCCTTGAAGAAGGGCGCTTCGCACGTCGTCTTTGAACCAGTATTGGGCTTGCTCGGCCCGCAGTCGTTGCCAATGGCCGTTGTTGCGTCGCCAGGCGATCAGGTCTTGCATGGCTTGCCATGCTGCCTCTAGCCCCTGTTCGGCCAGCGCGGAAATCATCATGGCCAGGGGGTATCCATCAGGGTCTTGGGGACGTTTGCGGAGTAAGCGCAATGCGCCGGCGTAATCCGCGCAAGTCCTTGTGGCGGCGGGCTTTAGGTCTCCATCCGCTTTGTTCACAAGGATCAAATCGGCCATTTCCATAATGCCGCGTTTTACGCCTTGAAGCTCATCTCCGCCCGCGGGGGCAAGAAGCAAGACAAAGAGGTCCGCCATTTGAGCGACTACGGTTTCTGACTGGCCTACGCCGACGGTCTCGATCAGCACGACATCGAAACCCGCCGCCTCGCACAGACGCACGGCGGCGCGGGAGCGGCGCGCGACGCCGCCAAGGTGGCTTTGACTGGGTGAGGGGCGGATGAAAGCTTGGGGCGTGCGGCTCAGCCGATCCATGCGCGTTTTGTCGCCCAGGATGGAGCCGCCCGAGCGTGTAGAGCTGGGATCAACCGCAAGCACTGCTACGCGCAGACCCAAACCCACGAGCATCATACCGAAACTTTCGATAAACGTGCTTTTTCCGACACCTGGCGTACCAGAGAGGCCCAGACGCAGCGCCTGACGGTCGCGCGGAAGCGCTGCAAGCAACGCTTTGGCCTGCGCCTGATGATCGGCGCGCTGGCTTTCGATCAAGGTTATGGCCCGCGCTAGGGTGCGACGATCCCCCTCAACCAGGCGCTTGGCGGTCTGAGCAATATCCATACCGCCGCTTGTCCAGCAGTGATCCCAAAAAGTCCAGGCGCACCAGAAGAGCGGTCAAGAGATTTGAGCCCGCCTTAGCTGGCGACTTGTCGGCGTTGGTCATAGGGCAGCCAAGACGGTTTGGTTGTTGGTGCCCCGTAAAGGTAGCCTTGCAAGCAGTCTAAACCAAGTTCGGCAAGGCACTCGGCATCGGCCTGCTGTTCGACGAATTCCGCCACGGTGACCATATCAAAATGGCTGGCAATGGCCTGCATTGAGGCGACAAGGGCTTGGTTATCGGGATCCTCAGAGATACCAGCTATAAACTGGCCATCTATTTTAAGCATATCAAAGTAGAAATCCTTAAAATACCGCAGCGCTGTTTGGCCAGAGCCAAAGTCATCCAAGGCAAAGCACACACCCTTTTCTTGCAGCCGTTCCATGAAGGTGCCGATACGCTCGGGCTCTGCCATCGCGGAGGTCTCTGTCACCTCCAGAATAAGACGTTCAGGCACAGTGGGGTCCCGGTCGAGCCCCTGCCGGAGAACACGTTTCCATCTTTGATTGCTGATCGACAGCGCCGACATGTTAATCGAAAGTCTGAGGTCGGGTATTTGGCCCAAGACCTCTAGGCCCATCTCTAGCGCCAAAGCGTCAAGCTCTCGCCCAAGTTCGGTATTTTCCACGACGGGTATAAATTCAGCCGCAGGGATGATCCGGCCCGTGTCATCGGTCACGCGAATTAACCCCTCGTAAAAGGCGACGCGATTAGGATCGCTGGCCAGCACAATCGGCTGAAAGGCCAGCAGTGTTTGTTTGTGCCGAATGGCATCATGCACCATTTTCAGCGTCGAGGCATTCCGGTTATTCAACGCCAAATTCAATGGGTTATCGAGTTGCAGCGGCGCTTCGGCGATATCAGCCTGTGGTCCGGGCACAGCACCCTCCATGTGTCATAAATCTATGTACATCATGCGCGCTAACACGTTAAAAAAAGTTGAATGTTCGCTCTTTAGTCCAATTTTACGAAAATCGGAGAAAACGATGCTACGATGCCCTTGGGTTGGCCCGGAACCCATTTACCTCACATATCATGATACTGAATGGGGCGTGCCGGAATATGATAGCCGTGCGCTTTGGGAAAAGCTGATCCTCGATGGGTTTCAGGCGGGGCTGAGTTGGCTAACGATATTGAAGAAGAGAGAGGCATTTCGTCAAGCTTTTAAAGGGTTTAACCCGAATCTTATTGCGACCTGGGGCGAGGATGAGGTTCAAGAGCTTTTGGCGAATCCAGGTATTGTGCGCCATCGTGGCAAGATCGAAGCGACGATTCAAAATGCCCGCGCCTGGGCGGAAATCGAGGCGCGCGAAGGATTTGACACCTTTTTGTGGGGCTATGTCGATGGGGCACCGCTTCAACCGCGCTATGCGCGGCAGGAAGATGTTCCAACCTCGACGCCGCTTTCGACTCAGATCTCAAAGGACCTTAAGGCGGCGGGGTTTCGATTCTGCGGGCCAACGATTGTCTACGCGTTCATGGAGGCTTGCGGGCTGGTGAATGATCATCTCACCTCTTGTCACCGGCATGACGAAATTGCCGCGATGGGGCGTTGACAGCGCGCGCTAGGGCTATATAAGCGCGGCTTCATTGGTGTTGGTGGCTCCCGCGAGGGAAGGCCTGTCGTCTCGGCCAAATCCGAGAAAAGGACAACGCCCTTCGAAACGAAAAACGAAGGAGATCAGCGGTTATGACAAAGAGAACAGCTGCCAAGTACAAGATTGATCGCCGTATGGGCGAGAATATTTGGGGTCGCCCCAAATCCCCAGTAAATCGCCGCGAGTATGGACCGGGCCAGCACGGTCAGCGCCGCAAGGGCAAGCTGAGCGATTTTGGCATTCAGCTGCGGGCCAAGCAAAAGCTCAAGGGCTATTATGGCGATCTGACGGAAAAGCAGTTCCGCCGTATTTATGCCGAAGCTGAGCGGGTTAAGGGTGATACGGGTGAGAACCTGATTGGCCTGCTTGAGCGCCGCCTTGATGCCGTTGTTTACCGCGCCAAGTTTGTCGCGACCATGTTTGCGGCGCGCCAGTTCGTGAACCACAAGCATGTGCGCGTGAACGGTCAGATCGTGAACATTGCCTCTTATCGTGTGAAAGAGGGTGATGTGATCGAGGTGCGTGATCGGTCCAAGCAGATGACCGCTATTCTGGAGGCTGTGCAACTGCCAGAGCGCGATGTGCCGGACTATATCGAAGCGGACCATTCCAAAATGACAGCCACCTTTGTGCGCACGCCCACCTTGGGGGATGTGCCATATCCGGTGATGATGGAGCCTAACCTGGTCGTGGAATTCTACGCGAAGAACTAAGTTTTCCTACATCATTCAAAGGCCGCCGCTTTCTTGTGGCGGCTTTTTTATTGCGAGTTGGTTGGGGTTTCGTCGATCCGCTCAAGTGAACTTTTAGTCTGACGACGAGATTTTGATCGTGTACCCGCCTAGCCCCCAGCCATCCGCAGGATGACGACGCGCCGACCGCCCCCACGGGCGGCGCGTACCGCGCCTCCCTCGGTCGGCTTGGGCGAAGCGGAATGGTTAAAGATCAATATCAAATTCAGTCGTCAGGCAGTTGAAGTTCAGCTTCCAAGCTTACTACACAGGTGATCAAGCTCATCAAGGCTGCGGTAATGAATGGTGATCTGACCTGATTCAGCGCCCGGTTTATGGTTCAGATCCACCTTCATGGACAAAGCTGCGGAGAGGTCATCTTGCAACGCTTTAGTATCTGCATCTTTCTCAGGCCGAATTGATGGACGCGCTGGTTTCTCTGCACTGCCAGTAGCTTGCACCTTTCGCACCAATTCCTCGGTCTCGCGCACACTCAACCCTTTGGCAAGAACCTGCCGCGCAAGATCGGACGGGTTTTCAGCAGTGATCAACGCACGCGCATGACCGGAGCTTAAGCGCCCCTCCTGAACCAGCGCAACGACATCCCCCGGAAGCTGCAAGAGCCGCATGATATTCGCCACATGGCTCCGGCTTTTACCAAGTGCTTCGGAGAGCTGGCTTTGCGTGTGGCCAAATTTCTCGATCAATTGACGATAGGCAAGCGCCTCTTCAATCGGATTGAGGTCTTCGCGCTGGACATTTTCGATAATCCCGACTTCGAGCACTTCGATGTCGGTAAAATCCCGAACAACAACGGGCAAATCGTGAAGCTGCGCGATTTGGGCCGCGCGCCAGCGGCGCTCCCCCGCGACGATTTGATAAGTCTCGTCCGTCCGGCGCACGATAAGGGGCTGAATCACGCCCTTTGCCGAGATGGACCGCGCGAGATCCTCTAGCTCAGCCTGAGAAAAGCTCTTCCTCGGTTGGTCCGGGTTCGGCTGGATAAGCTCTATCGGCAAGGTTTGGACGCCTGCGCTGGGTTCCTGCGCTTGAATGTCGGAAACGTCAGACATAAGCGCGCTTAGCCCGCGCCCCAGACCCCGTCGCTTGTCATTCGCCATTACGCACCTTTCTGCACAGATTTGTTGTTGCCAAGCACCTCTTCGGCAAGATCCCGATACGCAGAAGCCCCGCGCGAGGCTGGATCATAGCTCGTCACCGGCATCGCGTAAGAAGGGGCCTCGCTCACCCTAACATTTCTAGGGATCGTCGTTTTAAATACGACCTCGCCGAGGGTCTCGCGCGCGTCATGCTCGACCTGCTGGCTAAGCCTATTGCGGTTGTCGATCATGGTGAGCAACACACCTTCAATCCGCAGATTGGCGTTCCCGACCTGACGAATCTCTCGAATCGTGAGCATGAGCTGAGACAGCCCCTCGAGCGCGAAAAACTCCGCTTGCAAGGGAACCAACACAGAATGCGCCGCCATAAGCGCGTTTACGGTCAGCAAGTTCAATGAAGGTGGGCAGTCAATTAGGATATAGTCAAAGCGAACCGGCGCGAGATGCGCCTGCCTCAGCGCATTTCGAAGCAAAAAGCTGCGTTGCTCGTCCGAATAAAGCTCAACATCAGCCGAGCTAAGGTCAACCGTCGCCGGGATTATGTGCAGCCCCTTGGTCTGCGTTTCAAAGAGAAGATCACCGAGTTTTGCCTCGCCTGACAAAAGGTCATAGGTGGTCAGCGTGCGTTCTTCGAGCGCGATTCCAAGCCCTGTGGAGGCGTTTCCTTGTGGGTCAAGATCGATGATTAGGACCTTCATGCCCAGCGCGGCCATTGCCGCCCCAAGGTTAATCGTTGTGGTGGTCTTACCAACGCCGCCTTTCTGATTTGTCACGGCGACGATTTTTGGTCCAGAATGACCGCGCAAGTCAGACACGGGTGATATCCTTGATTTTCAGCAGAGACGCCACTCCGCTTGTCATACTCGGCATCGCAGTCAGATGAAATGCCCATATCGCCTCTGCGGCCAAAACTTCCGCTTGCCACTGTGCCCCTTTTGGAAAAATTGCCACGCCGGAAGGCTTCATATGGCGCTCTGCGGCCTCTAACAGCTCAGAAAGCGAGGCGAGGGCGCGCGCTGTTAGGCTATCACAGTACAAAGCTGGAATATCTTCATAGCGAGAGCGGGTTACATCGCACGCAAGATCAAGCTCGCGAACGGCCGTCTTAAGAAAAACGCTTTTTCGGGCGTCACTCTCGATCAATTGAAATCGCATCTTCGGGGCCTCGGATCTGGCGATAATCGCCAATACGATCCCTGGAAACCCGCCGCCAGACCCAAGATCTACATGTAGACCTTGCGCAGGTAGATGGGGCCATATCTGTGCGCTATCCCAAATATGGCGCTCCCATAACGCGCCAAGCTGAGACTTTGACACGAGATTGATCGTGGAAGACCATTTTCTAACCAAGCGTTCGAACTGCTCCAGGCGGGCTTGTGTTTCACGTGAAACAAGATGCCGAATCGCATGAGGTGGACAGATCATGCAGTTTGCTTTTGGTGTTTTCGAAGCCAGGCGAGTATCAAAGCCAGCGCCGCAGGCGTCATCCCGTCAATGCGCCCCGCCTGCCCAAGCGTTTCGGGACGCGCGGCTTCGAGTTTAGAACGAAGCTCGTTCGACAGCCCAGAAATCTGCGCATAATCCAACGCTTTTGGCAACACATAGGCTTCATCGCGCTTCATCCGCTCTATCTCAGCATGTTGCCTGGCCACATAGTTTTGATAAAGCGCCTCGCGTTCGAGCTGTGCCCTGGTGTCAGCATCGATACCGGAAAGCCGAGAATCAAGGCCCATCAGATCCTCGAACTTCGTATCTGGAAACGCGAGCAGTTGAAAAGCCGTACGTCGCGCACCGTCTTCTTTGATCTTTATCCCAACATTCGATGCCTGTTTTGGGGTAAATGACGCATCAGACATCGTTGCACGCGCGCGCTCAAGCCTTTCTCGCTTGTCTTCGAACTGGGAAGAGCGCGTTTCGCCTACGATCCCCAGTTTCTGTCCCAACGGCGTCAACCTTTGGTCAGCGTTATCCGCGCGAAGCGACAGGCGAAATTCAGCCCGAGACGTGAACATTCTGTAGGGCTCGGTGACGCCCCTGGTTGTCAAATCGTCGATCATTACGCCGATATAACTGGTGGATCTGTCAAAATAGACAGGTTCCCTACCCAACGCGCGCTGCGCTGCGTTAAGTCCGGCAACCAAACCTTGCGCCGCTGCCTCTTCGTAGCCCGTAGTTCCATTTATCTGCCCAGCAAAATACAGGCCCTCGATTTCGCGAAGCTCAAGCGTGGATTTCAAGGCGCGTGGGTCAACGTAATCATATTCAATCGCGTAACCCGGCTGTAAGATCTCAGCATTCTCAAGCCCAGGGATCGTTTGAACGTAAGTGGTCTGAACATCCTCTGGCAGAGACGTCGAAATACCATTTGGATAAATCGTATCGTCATCTAGCCCTTCTGGTTCTAGAAAAATCTGATGCGACTCTTTCTCGGCAAAGCGGATGATTTTATCTTCGATCGAGGGGCAATATCGGGGGCCAACCCCCTCAATATGCCCTCCATACATTGCTGATTTACTTAGGTTCTTCTCGATTATCTCATGTGTTTGAGGCGTTGTGTGGGTAATGCCGCACTCAACTTGCTTCAATGGCGCCCGCTTTGTCATAAAAGAGAAAAACACGGGCTCAGAGTCGCCCGGCTGCATCGACAAATTTGACCAATTTATACTGCGCGCTGATAGTCGCGGAGGCGTGCCGGTTTTAAGCCTACCTGACGGCAGCGAAAAACTCCGTATCCGTTCGGCCAAGGCTGTCGATGCTTTGTCCCCCATTCGCCCCCCGGATCGACGAACATCTCCGATATGAATCACACCATTAAGAAAAGTACCCGTTGTTAGAACAACGGAACGTGCTTGCACCTGGATATCATCATGAAGCAAAACGCCGTTAATCTGGTCTGCGTTCATGAGAAAGTCCTTAACCTCTCCGTAAATCAAGGTCAGATTCGGACAGTTCTCCATCTCGCGTAACATCTGCTGCCGATAGACCTTGCGATCGGCCTGTGCGCGAGGGCCTTGTACCGCCGGACCTTTGCGACGGTTGAGCAATCGAAATTGAATACCCGCCGCATCCGCAACACGCCCCATAACACCATCTAAGGCGTCTATCTCTCGGACAAGATGGCCCTTTCCAAGCCCGCCAATCGCCGGGTTGCAAGACATCACACCAATCCCATCTCGGGAAAGAGTAACGAGCCCGGTGCGCGCACCCGCTCTTGCAGATGCATGTGCAGCCTCACAGCCCGCATGACCACCGCCAACCACTAAGACATCGAAATGTTCCACGTGAAACACTCCTATTTCCCTATACAGAAAGACGAGAAAATATCTCCTAGCAGATCTTCAACACCGATACGACCCACCAATTCTTCTAAATGATATATCGCTGAGCGTAGGTCATCTGCGACCAAATCGGCCTGCTCCTCCGAATTTAACAACGCCTGAGATCTCTGCAACGACGCAAGGGCCCGTGAGAGCGCGGCACGGTGGCGTTCTCGCGACGCGAGGCCCGCTGACGCGACTCGCTCTGAAAGAAGCGCCTTAATCTCATTCATCAGACGGCCAACCCCGTATCCTGTTACGCCAGAGATGCCCTCGTCAAATTGACCAGCATCGTCTTGCGCGCGGCAAAAAATAGTCGCTTCATGCTCTGAGAGGTCAAGCCCCTCCTCGCCAATTAGAACAACCCTTAGATCCGCTTCGGCCGCTCGGCTCTCAGCACGCTCTATCCCTTGCTTTTCGAGCGGATCATCGCTTGAGCGAATGCCCGCCGTGTCGAGCAAGGTCACAGGCAAACCGTCAAGGTCAATCCGCGCCTCGATAACATCCCTCGTTGTTCCGGCGATATCAGAGGTTATCGCGGCCTCTCGGCCAACGATATAGTTAAAAAGCGTCGATTTCCCTGTGTTCGGACGCCCAAGCAGCGCAACCTCAAACCCGGTTCTGATACGCTCGGCAGCAGGTATCCCATTAATCATCAACGTGATCTGCTGCGTCACATCCTGCAATAAGGATCGCGCTTCTTCAAACACACCACTTGGGATATCCTCGTCAGAAAAATCAATTGTTGCCTCGATAAGCGCCGCTGATCGTCTTATGTCCGTACGAAGTTTTTCTGCGAAAGCCGTGAACTCTCCGCCATAAGCACGAAGGGATTGGCGAAGTTGCTGCTGTGTCTCGGCTTGCAACAAATCCGAAAGCCCTTCGACTTGCGTTAGGTCAAGCTGGCCATTCTGTAGCGCACGCATGGTGAACTCACCCGCTTGCGCGGCACGAAGCCCGTGCTCATCACAAAGGCTTCGCAGAACTTCCCGGGTGACTGCGACACTTCCGTGAGTCTGAAACTCCACAACATCTTCGCCGGTAAAGCTGTGCGGTGCGGAGAAAACCAGGACTAGCGCCTTATCAATCTTGTTCCCTGAAGCATCGCGAAGCGTTCTAACCCGGTGCGCGCCTGGATCAGGCAACCTCCCGGCTATTTTCTCGCAAACCTCAAAAGCTTTTGGTCCAGAAACGCGGATTACAGCGACCCCGGATCGACCAGGCGCCGTCGCAAGGGCGCAAATCGTGTCCATATCGCACCGGCTAGGTGTTCATGGAATCAAAGAATTCCGAGTTTGTCTTGGTCTGCTTCAACTTGGAAATCAGGAATTCTATCGCGTCCGTTGTGCCCATTGGGTTCAGGATCCGGCGAAGGACAAAGGTTTTCTGTAGGTTGACCTTATCAACCAAGAGATCCTCCTTACGCGTTCCAGATTTCAGAATATCCATCGCGGGGAACACGCGCTTATCCGCTACTTTACGATCCAGCACAATTTCAGAGTTACCGGTCCCCTTGAACTCTTCAAAGATCACCTCATCCATGCGGCTACCCGTATCAATAAGCGCTGTTGCGATGATGGTGAGCGATCCGCCTTCTTCGATATTCCGCGCCGCACCAAAGAAACGCTTGGGCCGCTGGAGGGCATTGGCATCAACACCGCCTGTTAGCACTTTGCCCGAAGACGGTACGACGGTGTTAAAGGCACGCCCAAGACGGGTGATCGAATCGAGCAAGATGACAACATCCCGCTTATGCTCAACGAGCCGCTTCGCCTTTTCGATGACCATCTCAGAAACAGCAACATGGCGCGTGGCAGGTTCATCAAAGGTCGAGCTGATAACCTCGCCCTTAACCGAGCGCTGCATATCCGTCACCTCTTCGGGACGCTCGTCAATCAGCAGAACGATAAGATAGCATTCGGGATGGTTTTCTTCGATGCTGCTTGCGATATTTTGCAAAAGAACCGTCT
>CAYWNJ010000043.1:0-10483 GCA_964459535.1 uncultured Rhodobacterales bacterium | reverse complement strand
AAAGTGAGAGCCCTGCAAGCGCTTTTGGTGCATCCACATATAGCGCACATCAAATGTCAGGTTGAATCCAGTGGTTCCGGCGCAAATCACCACCATACCGCCCTTTTTGACAACGAAGGTCGAGACGGGAAAGGTGCTTTCGCCCGGATGCTCAAACACCATATCAACATTTACGCCTTTCCCGGTAATATCCCAAATCGCCTTGCCGAATTTGCGCGCTTCGGTGAACCATTCTTTATATTCAGGAGTATTGACGGTCGGCAGCTGGCCCCAGCAGTTAAAGTCCTTGCGGTTGATAACGCCCTTTGCCCCCAGGTCCATCACGAAGGAACGCTTGGACTCGTCGCTAATGACGCCAATCGCATTGGCTCCTGCGGTATTGATCAACTGGATCGCATACGAACCCAAGCCGCCAGACGCCCCCCACACCAAAACGTTTTGGCCGGGCTTAAGGTCGTGTGGCTCATGCCCAAAGAGCATCCGATAAGCGGTTGCCAAGGTTAGCGTGTAGCACGCGCTTTCTTCCCAGGTCAGGTGCTTGGGTCGGGGCATCAACTGCTGCGCCTGAACGTTGGTAAATTGCGCAAAAGAGCCGTCCGGGGTTTCATACCCCCAGATCCTTTGGGTGGGCGAGAACATCGGATCACCGCCGTTGCAGTGCTCATCATCCCCGTCATCTTGGTTGCAGTGGATCACGACCTCATCGCCAACCTTCCAGCGCTTGACCTTGTCCCCCACAGCCCAAACGATGCCCGACGCATCGGAGCCCGCGATGTGGAATGGTTTGCCGTGACCATCGAAAGGAGAGATCGGCTGACCCAACGAGGCCCAAACCCCATTATAGTTCACCCCGGCCGCCATCACGAGCACGAGAACCTCGTGGCTATCGAGAACGGGCACGTCCACAACCTCGACCTGCATCGCCGTATCCGGCTCGCCATGCCGCTCGCGGCGAATGGCCCAGGCATACATCTGCTTTGGCACATACCCGAGCGGCGGCATCTCCCCCATCTCATAAAGGTCTTTCTCAGGCGCGTCATATTGCGCAACCCCAGTGTCGCGGTTGGTGTCGAGTGCCATCCCTGTCTCCTGTAACGCCAGTCTATGCCGCAGCGCAGAAGCGCGTTGGTCATCGCTGGATAGGCATCGACGCGCAACATTGCAACACCATTTGGGCAGATTTTGTAATTTTATGACTTTGCAGGCGCAGAAATTTCTTCTGCATCCGCAAAAATATGCCGCACAGAATTCGCATAATAGGTTAAGAGTGGACGCTGCTCGGGTACAATGCGGTATCCGGCCTGATCCTCTTGAATGAAATGGCGCTGAAGGAGGTGGTCACATGCCGCTTGAATTGAGGTGTCCGAGCGCCCGGTAGGCTCCAGCGCGCGTTTCAAAGCGGCTGCGGTCATCGGTTCATCAGCAGACAACAGAAGATGTGCGATCATCGGCACCAGGGACCGCGGCATTTCTGCCGCGACGCGGTGCATGAGATCATGTGCCAAAACCTCTACATCTGGCGTTGGCCCATATTCTGAGAGGGGAACGGGAGTACCGAAACGCACCGCCGCCTCACCAAAGCGCAAGTAGCGTCCGCGCAAACGGAGCCAAAGCTGATGCAAGATAAACTTTGTCGCAACGCGCAGGCTTGCTCGGAACCGGCGTGTGCCAGCTTCGCCTGCCGCAACGAGAACGCGGTCTTCGAGCACACGATCATAGTTGATCGCGACCGGCACAAACATGACCTCTCGCGCCACATTTGCCTCGGCGATATATGCGAGAATCCCCATTTTGGGAGGCGCAAGCTTGCCATTCAAGCTTAACCCCCCCTCGGGAAAAACAGCTTGGGTCACGCCGCCAGCGGTCGCCATTTGAACATAGCGTGCGAGCACTTTGCGATAGAGTTGACCGCGCGATTTACGGCGGATGAAATAGGCGCCCATTGACTTGATGAGCCGACTCAGGGGCCAAACACGCGCCCACTCCCCCACTGCATAGCTGAGCGCAGAGGCTTGGGCTGCGAGGTATGTGACCAGCACATAATCCATGTTGCTGCGATGGTTCATAACAAAGATCACTGTCGCATCTGACGGGATTGCCTTGAGCACCTCTGCATTCAGCTCCTCCGTCCGCACGTCATAAACCAAATTGGCAAACCAACGGGCTATCCGAATGCCCAAGCCGAAATAAGCAAAGGCTGAAAAGCTTGGTACAATCTCGCGCGCATAACGGCGCGCCTGTTGAAAGGCGACGTCTTCGCGCACCTCTTCCGCGCGGGCATGAGCCACAATCGCTTCGGTCACTTGCGGGTCATAGATCAAACGCTGGATCATGTCCTGGCGTCGCAAAAGGCGAAACGGTTCAATCGGAACGGCGAGGCGCTCATTCAGCCGCGCCACAGCACGTTGCAAGCGGCGACGCACGAACCAGCGGACCGAAGGCAGCAAAAAATGGCTAAGCGCCGTGATCGCGGCAAAAAGCACGATGATCACGAATAGCCAAAGTGGAAGTTCAATCGTTTGCGTCATCTGTGGCAACTTGACCTCAGATACGCGTCTCTGCAACGATTGGCTACGCCGCGATGCAGCATATTGACAGCGCAGATATGTTGCGTATACCTGCGCTCAGGCGAAATATAATTTCGCGCAACATCAGAGGTTGGGATGACTGTCACTTCGAAAGATCGCCCTTGGTTAATCCGCACCTATGCAGGTCATTCGACGGCTGCGGCCTCGAACGCGCTTTATCGTGGGAATTTGGCGAAAGGCCAGACCGGCCTTTCCGTAGCATTCGATCTACCGACGCAGACCGGGTATGATAGTGATCATGTCCTCGCGCGCGGCGAGGTCGGAAAGGTGGGCGTTCCCATCGCCCATCTTGGGGATATGCGCACGCTGTTCGACCAGATTCCGCTGGAGCAGATGAACACCTCGATGACGATCAATGCGACGGCGCCATGGTTGCTCGCGCTCTATATTGCGGTGGCGGAGGAGCAAGGTGCTGATGTCTCTGCGCTGCAAGGAACTGTGCAGAACGATCTGATCAAAGAATATCTCAGCCGAGGCACATATATTTGCCCCCCCAAACCATCTCTCAAAATGATCGCTGATGTTGCGGAATATTGCTATTCACATGTTCCAAAATGGAACCCGATGAATGTTTGCTCTTATCATTTGCAAGAAGCAGGTGCGACACCCGAGCAAGAACTCGCCTTCGCCCTTGCAACAGCGCAATCGGTTTTAGACGAATTACGCCCGCGTGTTCCAGTCGAAGATTTTCCCGCATTAGTGGGGCGTATTTCCTTTTTTGTGAATGCTGGCATTCGATTTGTCACAGAATTGTGCAAAATGCGCGCGTTTGTGGAATTATGGGATGAAATTTGTCAGACGCGGTATAGCGTCAGTAATCCGAAATACCGTCGCTTTCGATATGGGGTTCAAGTTAATTCGCTCGGTCTTACCGAGCAGCAGCCCGAGAATAATGTTTATCGCATTCTAATAGAAATGCTCGCGGTCACGCTTTCTAAAAATGCGCGCGCCCGCGCCGTGCAATTGCCAGCTTGGAATGAGGCTTTGGGCTTGCCGCGCCCGTGGGATCAACAATGGTCGATGCGGATGCAGCAAATCCTTGCCTACGAGACTGATCTTCTTGAATTTGACGACCTGTTTGATGGCAACCCAGCGGTCGAGGCAAAAGTCGCAGAGCTTAAACAAAACGCGCGCGCTGAGCTGAGCAATCTAGAGGCGATGGGCGGCGCCATTGGTGGCATCGAGTATATGAAAGCCCAACTGGTGCAATCCAACGCGGATCGGTTGGGGCGGATCGAAGCGGGTGAAACGGTTGTTGTCGGGGTCAATAAATTCACCAATGGTGAACCCTCACCTTTGATGACCGGTGATGGTGGCATTATGGTGGTAGATCCCGCCGTCGAAGAAGATCAAGTAAAACGTCTTAATCAGTGGCGCGCCGAGCGCGATAGTGACGCCGTTGCGGCGGCCCTCAAAGCGCTCAGAGAGGCCGCAAAATCTGGCGAAAACATCATGCCCAGTTCCGTTGCCGCCGCCAAGGCAGGCGTTACGACAGGGGAATGGGCTGCGCAGATGCGCCAGATCCATGGCGAATATCGGGGCCCGACAGGCGTTTCCTCCTCTCCGTCGAACCAGACCGAGGGGCTCGACGCATTGCGCGAAGCTGTTGATGTGGTGAGTGATAAGCTGGGGCGGCGGCTCAAATTCCTGGTTGGGAAGCCTGGGTTAGACGGGCATTCGAACGGGGCAGAGCAGATCGCCGCCCGCGCCCGCGATTGCGGCATGGACATCACCTATCAGGGGATTCGCATGACCCCTGAGGAAATTGTGGCACAAACCATAGAGGACCAAGCCCATGTTTTGGGTGTCTCAATTTTGTCTGGTAGTCATATTCCACTCGTAGAAGAATTGATGACTCGTATGCAAAACGCAGGTTTGCATAATATTCCTGTAATTGTCGGTGGTATTATTCCCGATAGAGATGCAGAAAGGCTGCGCGCATTCGGGGTCTCGCGTGTCTATACGCCCAAAGACTTCGAACTCAATTCGATTATGTCTGACATTATTACGCTAGTTGACCCGGAACCCTTCGCGGCGGAATAGAATAATGAACAACATAAAACATAAATAGTGAGTATTTTGACTTTTCAGCGCGATCAATTTATCCTATTTGCCTCATCAGCAACATAGTGAGGAAATTATGGCTATAGATCTTGACTCAATGTCAAAAAAGGAACTGGAACAGCTCGTTGCTGACGCAAAAGCAGCGATTGGCCGTGCCCATGACCGGGAACGCAAGGCGGCCAAAGCAGCGGCAGAAAAAGCAGCGGCTGAGTTTGGGTTCTCCCTAAACGAATTAACCGGCAGCAAGCAAGCGGGCGCACGTAAAGCGGCAGGTGCTGCGAAATATGCCAATCCAGAAGATCCATCGCAGACATGGACAGGGAAAGGACGCCAACCCGGCTGGTATCGCGCGGCGATTGCAGCAGGCGTGTCGCCAGAAGCGATGGAAATCTAAACAAGCGCGTGGCATTCTGGCGGCGAAACAAAGGAGTGCCACGATGACAACCCATATCGGAGCAGAACCGGGTCAAATCGCTGAGACCGTTCTGCTTCCCGGTGATCCTTATCGGGCGCGTTGGGCCGCTGAGACCTTTCTAGACGAGTTCGAGCTTGTCAACGACGTGCGCGGAATGCTTGGCTTCACCGGCCTTTGGCAGGGTCCAGACGGCGCAGCGCATCGCGTTACGATCCAAGGCTCTGGCATGGGGATGCCCTCGCTCTCGATTTACGCAAATGAGCTTATGCGCGATTACGGCGCCAAGACGCTGATCAGGATTGGCTCTTGCGGCGCGATGCAGCCACATGTTGGCATACGCGATATCATTCTAGCGATGACAGCAAGCACGATCACCTCCCCCTCTTCCGGTATATTTCGAGAGGTGAATTTTGCGCCTTGCGCTGACTACACACTGCTTTCAGCTGCCGCGCATTCCGCCCAGGAACTGAACGCTGTGGTGCATATCGGTGGGATATACTCATCGGATGTCTTTTATGCGGAACGTCCGGATCTGGACGAACAGATGATCCGCCACGGCATCTTGGCCGTCGAGATGGAAGCCGCCGAGCTTTACACACTTGCCAGCCGTTACGGTGCGCGCGCGCTGGCGGTCCTAACGGTATCGGACCACTTGCAAACGGGTGAGGCACTCCCAGCCGCCCAGAGAGAGCGCAGCTTTGGCGACATGGTTAAGATCGCACTAAATGCCGCCTTTAACGATGGGTAATTCGCCCATGCGTTCGTTTATCATTCACCTATCAACCGCGACCGCGCGCCGTGGCAACGTTGATCTGCTACTGAAGCGTTTGCCAAATGCAGAGGTGGTCGACGCCGCCAATGGACAGGGGCCCATACCTCTTCAGCTAGAGCCGGGAAACGCGTTTACCCCCCATTACCCATTCCCAATGCGCGCGAGCGAGATCGGCTGCTACCTATCGCATCGGGCCTGTTGGCAGAAAATCGTTGACGACGGTCTTGAGGGGGCCCTCATCACAGAAGATGACCTGTGTCTTGACGACCGCTGGGAGGCTACATTGGATCTGCTAACGGCCTGCGCAACGCCGGATCATTTTATCAGGCTGCCTGCCAAAGATCGGGAAACGCCCATCGCAACGCTGCATAGCCGGGGTAACGTACGTCTCTTTCTGCCAAAAATCATCGGCCTACAGGCCATTTTTCAATATGTTGGTCGTAATGCGGCGGAGCGTTTGCTGGACGCTTCAAAGATATGCGACAGGCCCATTGATACATTTTTACAAATGCACTGGGTACATGGACAGCAGATCCATACGATCCTGCCGAACGGCGCGCGGGAGGCAACGCAAGAATTAGGCGGCTCGACTATTCAAGTGAAGAGTCGAACCGGCTTGCTTAAGCGAGAATGGCGACGTTTTGCATACCGCCGCGCCGTCTCGGTCCGTCCACAGTCAAGTTAAGACAAGCTGCCATCAATCCCCTTGCAGGCCTCAACCAGGCCCTTAACGGCAGCGACTGAGGTGTCGAACATCGCTTGCTCGTCTCGATTTAGCGTAATGTTCACGATCTTCTCAATGCCGCCGGCACCGATGACCGTCGGAACACCTACATACATGCCGTTCAAGCCAAACTCACCGTTGCAATAGGCCGCGCAAGGCAGAACCCGCTTTTGATCTCTTAGGTAGGCCGTCGCCATCTCAATCGCGCTTGTCGCAGGGGCATAGAATGCACTGCCTGTTTTTAGAAGGCCGACAATCTCTGCGCCGCCATCACGTGTGCGTTGCACTATTGCGTCAAGGTTTTCTTGGGTGGTCCACCCCATCTCGACCAGGTCTGGCAAGGGGATGCCGGCAACCGTCGAATACCGCACCGATGGCACCATCGTATCGCCGTGGCCGCCGAGCACAAAGGCCGTTACGTCGCGCATGGAGACATTGAACTCCTCCGCGAGGAAGTGGCGGAATCGGGCACTGTCCAAGACCCCGGCCATGCCGCACACCATGTTATGTGGCAGCCCCGAGAATTCACGCAGCGCCCAAACCATCGCGTCTAGCGGGTTTGTGATACAAATAACAAAAGCATTCGGCGCGTGATCTCGGATCCCTTCACCAACCGCCTTCATAACCTTGAGGTTAATGCCAAGCAGGTCATCGCGGCTCATCCCCGGCTTTCTAGGCACGCCCGCGGTCACAATGCAGACGTCAGCCCCCGCGATATCTGCATAGGATTGCGTGCCTTTTAGCGCGGCATCAAACCCCTCAGAGGGGCCAGACTCGGCGATATCGAGGGCTTTTCCTTCGGGGGTTCCCTCGGCAATGTCAAAAAGGATGACATCGCCCAACTCTTTGATCGCTGCAAGATGGGCGAGCGTGCCGCCAATTTGGCCTGCGCCGATCAGCGCAATCTTAGGTCGAGCCATGAAGAGGTCTCCATCAATGTTGACGATTGAGCGCGTGCCTATGCCTAAAGCGCAGCGCAATCAACCCCAGCGCCCTGCGACACCTGCCCGCAAGTGTAGTTGGCGCCATTACGTAAGGTCTGGTGCAATCGGCTGATCAAGAGCGCAGAACAGGAAACCAATCCTCGCGCAAGCGCTGCCCTGCGACCATGTTATGCTTTGGAAAGGGCGGCGAGGTCGGTCCTGGCCGCGCAACATAACGCGCGTCCTCTCCGACCAAGCGCAAGCTAAAGGCGCGCCGCCTTTGAGTTGATGTGTTCCCGCGCGCGCCATGAAGCGTCCGATAGTGAAAGACAACCGCATCGCCCGGCTCCATTTCATACTCGACAACCTTCATATCCTCAGCATCCGGGTCCGGGACCGGGATATACGGCGCCGGGTCGAAAAACGGATCTCCCTTTGCCCACCGCGTTGGGAGCACATCCTTTTCCCAAAGATGTGAGCCTGCCACGCAGCGCAATGTCGCCTCTCGGACGGGATCAAGCGGGCACCAGAAGCTGATCACATCTTGCCCCTCGACGAAGTAATAAGGCCCATCGGTATGCCAAGGCGTCGCCATCGAGGTACCCGGCTCTTTGACCAAAACATGATCATGGAAGAGCTGCACCCGATCACATCCCATAAGCTGCGCCGCGACATCGACAACAGGCGAGGCGGATATGGCTTGGGAAAATTCCGGAATGCGCTGCCAATTGCAGTAATCATCAAAGAAACGGCCCGTCTCGCCCGCGCGGTAATTTTCCGATGCGTAAGGTCCAGGCTCTTGCATATTCCGTTCAACACCCGCCCGGAGCAGTTCAACCTGGTCGGCAAAGAGGCCGCGTATCAACAACACGCCATCGCGCTGATAGGTTTCAATATCTGACTGAGTAACCCGCTGGGCCACTTAGGCGGTCTTACGCAAGCGAATCACCACGTCGACCGAGGCGATTTCCGCCCCATCCGGCGCGTCCGGGATACGGGCAATCACAAGATCCTCCGAAGGTGCGTCGGTCAAACGTCCCTCATCCTCCCAGAAGAAATGCGGATGGTCATGTGTATTGGTGTCGAAATAACTCTTTGAGCCATCAACCGTCACCTCTTGCATCAACCCCGCATCACAAAATGCCCGAAGCGTATTGTAGATCGTCGCCAAGGAAACAGTCGCACCCTGAGATCTTGCGGCGTCAAACAGGCTTTCTGCTGTCACGTGCCGGTGCTGACCGTCACCCACCAAGAGCGCGGCAAGCGTTGTGCGTTGCCGGGTCGGGCGCAGTCCAGCACTCGCCAACCACTGTTTGCCCACTTCACAATGCGCTTCGTTTTGCATCCTGGCTCCCGCCTTTGCATTTCGTCTAATATAAAGTGTGAAAAATAAATTTTTCAATTGATAATCGGTCGCAGAGGCCGCCTCACGGCCTGCCCTGCCCGACGCGCCCGTAAAATCCGAGTTGCTCTTGGGCAGAAAACCGAACGCCGGGTTGATCGTAATAGGAAAAGACGGCGACAATCCGCGGGCGTGTGCCTTCCGGCGGCGTCACGCGATGAGCGGTATTTTGGCCCAAAAACACGTTCAAAGTGCCGGGCTCTTGCTCAAGCACCTTTGGGGGAGGCGTCCCGCGCAGCATCTCGGCAATCCCTTTGTGATTGGGATCTGTGTCGCTGCGCAGGTCCTGAACATATTCAAAGGCACCCCCGATATCTGGCCGCTGCAAAAGCAGCGTCGTGGTGAAATATGACCGATCAAAGTGCCAATTCAGCGCTTCGCCCGCGCGGTACTCCATCACATTCACGCCCGACAAGGGATCCTCGGCCCTATAAAGGCGTCCTCTCCCAACAACTTTGGCCATGGAGTCGATAAAAGGTTGCCAAGTATATAGCCGATCAAGCGGCGTGTTCTGAACTTGATCATGACACAAGGTATGATTTGAAGTCTTAAGCTTTCTCAAAGCCGGATCATTTGGATCCAACCCTTCCACGGTGTCTTTGAAATATATGTTGTGCCAACGCGCATGGTGAAAACTCTCTGTCGCCAAGCGCGGACGCAAATGCTCAAGTGTCTGTGCAAGTGCTTTCTCGGCCAGAAAGCCCGGTAGGTTAAATAAACCGTCCTGCTGCAAGGCTGCCTGCGCATGGGCCACGAGATCGGAATACGCTTTCCCATCTGGGCGCTCCAAAGGATAGCGATCCTGGTCAATGATGTGTTCCATTCAAGCATCCTCTCCTAGTCTTACCGTTACGACAAGTCCTCTTGCCCTTGGCAAGACCTGCGCGGGGATGATACGGGAGGCGTTGACGAAATTGCTTAGGATTGCGCAACTCTATGGCCCCTTATCCGACCAGCTTTGACAAAGATGACCTGCTTCGATGCGCGCGCGGAGAGCTTTTTGGCCCCGGAAATGCGCAGCTCCCAGAGCCGCCCATGCTGATGATGGACCGGATTACGGATATTTCGAGCGATGGCGGCGCGCATGGCAAAGGGCATGTCGTGGCCGAGTTCGATATCGCGCCTGAGCTTTGGTTCTTTGAATGCCACTTTCCGGGCAACCCGATTATGCCGGGCTGCCTTGGGCTTGATGGTCTGTGGCAGCTAACCGGCTTTAACCTAGGATGGCGCGGCTGGCAGGGACGCGGCTACGCCTTGGGGGTCGGGGAGGTCAAACTAACGGGTATGGTTCGGCCTGACAGAAAACTGCTGAGGTACTTTGTCGACTTCACTAAGGCAGTGCAGACGCGGCGCCTGACAATGGGTGTCGCAAATGGCCGTGTCGAAGCGGATGGCGAGCTGATTTACCAGGTCACGGATATGAAAGTGGCGCTGAGCGAAAGTTAGAGCGTTCGACCTTAAACCTGAGGTACGTTACAGCAGATTAGATAGCGCTGCCCCGTTGGGGGCGGAATTCTACGGTGTAATGTTACCCATTGCACAAAAGATATAGCCTGACTGTTTATTTTGATATTCACCTCCAACCATTTCCGCTT
>CAYWNJ010000042.1:2423-10589 GCA_964459535.1 uncultured Rhodobacterales bacterium | reverse complement strand
GAATCCGCCGTTTGGCCCATTTTACAGGTGCCGGTGGGATGGTAGATTGTCGTCGAGTTATTCCGCGCCCAGTCTAGCGTTCCTTCATAATCATCCATCTGGAGCGTTTGATCCGGCCGAAACTCTCCTGAGATTTTGTCTTTGAGCGGCGCATGTTGGGCGATGCGGCGGGCGACATTAATACCTGCAACAATTGTACGACAATCCGTTTCGGTCGAAAGGTAGTTAGGATGTATCTTGGGATAATCTTTCACATCCGAGGAGGTGATTTTGATCTCGCCCCGGCTCTCAGGCCGCAGCTGACATACCGACATCGTAAAGGCCGAAAACGGATGCACCCCCTCGCCAGGGCTATCCGCCGACCAGGGTTGAACGTGAAACTGGATATCCGGTGTTTCGATATGATCGCCCGTGCGCAAAAAGCCTGTGGCCAAGCTCGCGGCCATCGTCATGGGGCCCGACCGGAAGAGCGCATATTTCAAAGCGATGCGGGCTTTGTTCGTCAGACTGCGCACTTCGTCATTCAGCGTCGGCTCATGGCATTTGAAAACAAGCCGGGCTTGCAGATGATCCTGCATGTTCTTGCCAACGCCCGGCAGATCGGCCTGCACCTCTATGCCATGCGCCTGCAACTGCGCCGCCTCGCCAATCCCCGAGACCATGAGCAATTGAGGCGAGCCAATCGCCCCAGAGGACAGAATGACCTCAGCGCGGGCTTTCACGATATGCTCTTGACCGCCGGGATCGCGATAGACCACGCCCGTCGCGCGCCGCCCTTCGAGTAGAATGCGGCTGGTCGTGGCTTTGGTGATGATCCGAAGGTTCGGCCGTTTCTGCGCGGGCCGAAGAAAGGCCACCGCGCTTGAGCACCGCCGCCCCCGCCGCGTCGTCAACTGGAAATAGCCCACGCCCTCTTGGTTCGCGCCGTTATAGTCGGGGTTGAACGGGTATCCGGCAGCCTGCGCCGCCTCAACCCAGGCATCGCAAATCGGGCGCTGCAAGCGCATGTCCGACACGGATAAAGGCCCGCCTTGCCCATGAAAGTCATCTGAACCGCGCTCTTGATCTTCGGAGCGTTTGAACAGCGGGAGCACATCCTCCCACCCCCAACCAGGATTACCCATCTGCCGCCAACGGTCGTAATCCTCAGGCTGCCCGCGCACATAGAGTAACCCGTTCAAAGAGGATGACCCACCAAGCACCTTGCCACGCGGCCAATCCAATTGACGGCCATTGAGACCAGGATCCGGCTCCGTACGGTAGCACCAGTCCAGTTTGGGATTGTGCATCGTGCGGAAATAGCCGACCGGAATGTGGATCCAAGGGTTTCGGTCCGCGCCACCTGCTTCGAGAAGCACCACCTTGGTATTTGGTCGCGCACTGAGGCGATTTGCAATCACGCAACCCGCCGAACCAGCGCCTACGATCACGTAATCTGCTTCAATCACCGAAAAATCCTCCCCAATGCGAAATAAATCCTAGGCAAAATGAAAATACTATTCTAGTGTTTTTCGAAACAAATTTTCTCAAAATTTGCTAAAATGGGAGGTAGCAATGAAAATAAACGACCGTATCAAAGGGGTCTCACGCCGAGATTTCTTCCGCATCGCGGGCACTTACGGCATGAGCTCGACGCTCTTGGCCGCAGGCACGTTTGGCGGCGCGATGACCGCAGCCAACCTCGCCAAGGCGTCCGAATCAACCTATAACAAGCGCTTTGCGAAAGAGGCCAAACATACGCTCAAGTTTGGCGCTGCTGGCTTTAACCCGCAAAACCTGCTGATCGAGCGGGCCGGGTGCCTTGAATTCGCACGCGATTTGGAAGAGCGCACAGATGGCGAAATCCGGATCGAGTTTATCGGCAACAACCAGATTTGCGGCCAGCTCTCCTGCGTAGAGAAAGCACAGCAAGGGATCATTGATCTTTATGCGGCCTCAACACAGAACTCTGCGGGCGGTGCGCCGTATCTCAATGTTCTGGACTATGCCTATATGTTCCGTAGCCGGGCGGACCAGTACTACTTTATGTACTCGCCCGAATCGCAGCGTGTCCTGCGGGATCCGTTCGAAAAGCGGCATGGCCTGAAATTCCTCTTTACCCATGCTGAACTGCGCGGCATTCAGCTGGGCCTGAGCTGGGAAGACAAGGAAACCGTGACCTCGATCGACCAGCTTGCAGGCACCAAGAACCGGGTGACAGGAACGCAGCTGGGCCGGATCGCGATGAACGCGTTGAACCTCAACCCTGTTCCTGTGGCTTGGGAAGAAACGCTGGATGGTCTTAAGCAAGGCCTGATCGACGGCGCGGAAACATGGGCCTCTGCGGTGGCTTATGCAAACATGTCGCCAGTTGTCAGCCAGTGTGTTGACCTACGCTTCTTCTGCGGCACAGAGCATACTGCGATGCGCGCAGAGACCTTTGATGGTCTAAGCGGAGAGCTGCAAGACGCAGTGATGGAAGCCTCTTACCTGACACAGGTTCACGTGCAGGCGGCCAATGAGGCGGCGCTTGTGAACACGGTTGGCTTCTCGAACCCGCAGCTGCCAGACACGATCTTTGCGAAAAACAATGTGCGTGTGGCGTCGCTGTCGGATGCAGAGATTCGCAAGGCCGAGGAAATGTGCTCGCCAGAGTTCCAGCCTCAGCTTTGGGAGCAATGGCGCGAGCGGATCAACGGCTGGGCCGGTGGCATCGACACCTACCAGGACATTTACAACGATGTGCGCAACAACCCGCACACATTGGCCGAGAATGTCGAGCCACGCCGCTGGTGGAAAGGCGCCTAAGCCAACCCAAACAAAAACCTTTACAGCCCCGCATTTGTGGGGCTGTTTTAAAACATGACCGGGCAAACCCGGCTTATTTGAGTTAGGGAGGAGGGGCCGATGCAGATTTGGTCTGATCTGAGCACGCTGCTCAGCGCACTGGCCAGCCAGGATTCTTGGACAATCCGGCAAGCACTGTCACCAAACACTGTCTATATTTTTGGCGCTGTGTTTCTGATGATCTCCGGGTTCCTCTTGGCTTGGATCTATCACCGCCTGCCAGTTGTTGAGCGATATTTCGAGCGGACGGTGATGGTCGCCTGCTATCTTGCCACGGCAGGGATTATCTTTTGGGGCGTGATTGACCGCTTTGTCTTTTCGAACCAGCAGCCCTGGTCAACGACAATCCCGCCCTTTCTCTTTATGATTATGGCGCTCTTTGGTGGGGCCTATAACATCCGGATGCGCACGCATCTGAGCTTTTCCGAGTTCAGAACCGCGATGCCGCGCCGGTTTCAATTCGCCTGCCTCTCGCTCGATTTTGTGCTGTGGTTTGGTTTTGCCTTGATTTTGCTGGTGACGACGCTGCGGGTCGTTGCCTTATCGGCCTCGAATTTCCAAATCGTTTTGGGGACTGACAACACGATGCAGTGGTGGTTTTTGATGTCTGCGCCCACTGCCGCCACCTTGATGGCCGCACGCGCGATTGAGAACATCCAAGACGACATTAGGAATTATCGCTCTGGTCAGCCTCTGATCAAACAAGCCGTGATCGGAGGAGATGTCTGATGGCCGATGGAACGCTCGTTACCCTGATCTCAGTTGGCGTCACCTTTCTGTTTATGCTTGGCGTGCCTGTTTTCTTGGTCATCGCCTATTGGGTGATTGGCTGCTCTTTTGTGCTTGGCCTGACATTGGACAATATGGGGGCCGAGATCCTGAACGTCTTTAACAAGGGCTTTGCGCTGCTTGCGATGCCGCTCTTTATCTTGACCGGAGACTTGATCAATAAATCCGGTATCGCGCGCCGCTTGTCCGACTTTGCCTATGCGTGTTTGGGCTGGTTGAGGGGCGGACTGGCCATGGCCTCGCTCGGGGCTTGCGGCCTCTTCGCGGCGATTTCCGGGTCGAACTCCGCGACGACGGCCACCATTGGCTCGATGCTGCACCCTGAGATGGTTAAGGGCGGGTATGATGAGCGATTTTCCGCAGCCACTGCGGCGGCAGGCGGCACGGTTGGCATTATCATTCCGCCCTCAATCATTTTCATCGTCTATGGTTTCTTGATGAACCTGCCGATCTCTGACCTCTTCGTGGCCGGTATTCTGCCGGGCGCAATGATGGTGATTGGAATGCAGTTTGCCTGCTGGATCATCTGCCGCCTGAACGGCTGGGGCTATCTGATCCCACTGCAATTCAACCGCGTCCTCAAGACGGCATTCGGAGCTTGGCTTGGGTTTTTCGCCATCGGCCTGGTGCTATGGGGAATTTATACGGGTAAATTCTCGCCTACCGAAGCGGCGGGCGTAACCGTTGGGTTTTGCATTATTGCAGGGCTTTTGTCATGGGTGGCTAGCCGGATAATGAAGCAAGACCCCGAGCGGACTTGGGAGGATAAAAGCTATGGCGAGATGCTGGTGGTCGAAGGGTTCACCCTTTGGCAACTGCCGGGCATCACGATGCGCTCGGCCGAGATCACAGGTATTCTAGCCCCTCTAATCGCGATTTCGGTTGTCATGCAGCAAATCCTATCGCTGCTCGGCGCGCAGCAGGTGATTGGGGACTTTGTCACGTCGATGGGCGGGTATTATGCGGTCCTCTTTACTGCGATGGTGATCGTCTTCTTCTCGGGGATGGTGCTGGAATCGCTGCCGGTAACGATCATCCTCGCGCCTATTCTTGCGCCAATCGCGGCAAGTGTTGGGATTGATCCGATCCACTTCTCGGTCATCTTCCTGGTGGGTGCGTCGATTGGGTTTATTACGCCGCCTTATGGCTTAAACCTCTATGTCGCCTCTGGGGTGACGGGCGTGCCCTATTTCCGGCTTCTACGCTATACTGTGCCCTATCTTGTCGCACTGATCAGCGTTTGGATCTTGGTCTCGCTGACCCCAGAGACGGCGCTGTTCCTGTTGCCCAATAGATAATGGGGAGACGCCCCAAACAGGCGCAGATTGCTCCAAATCTGCGCCTTCTGGCGATTATCGAGGAGGTCGCGCAAGCTGGTGTGCCCGTCACACCTTCCGCGATCTCCGAAGCATTGGGCCTGCCCGTTCCAACGATCCACCGGCTGCTCGCAACCGCCGAGGACGAAGGGTTACTCCAACGCGACGCGGATGGCCGCTCTTACGGCCCGGGCCGGCGGATCCGGCGCCTTTCGGCTGCTGTCCTGTCGTCACAGCGGATCCGAACCGAGCGGCTCTTAGTTATGAAAGCGCTGGCCGAGGAGGTGGGCGAGACATGCAATCTTGCTGCGCCCGCACGCTATGGCATGGTCTATTTGGACCGGGTTGAGACCCATTGGCCGCTGCGCATTCAACTCGCCATCGGCACGCAAGTTCCGTTTCACTGCACGGCAAGTGGCAAGATGTATCTCTCTTCTCTACGGACGGACAAGCTCAATCGGTTCCTGAAATGGTTGGAGTTGGACTACCACACAGATTTTACGATAACCGATCAGGCCAGATTGAGAGGCGAGTTATCAGCAACGCGCCAGCAGGGGTATGCCACTGATAATCAAGAGTTCATGCTTGGGATGAGCGCGCTTGCCGTGCCGATTAAGGATGGAGAGGGGCGTTTGCTCTCGACGCTTTCGATCCACGCGCCGGAGCAGCGGCACTCGATTGCCAGCCTCGTCGATCAGTTGGCCGCGATTAGGAAGACGGCCAGTCGCATCGAGGAGTTGTGCATTGAGTGAATCTTGTCTGGGATTGACCAATCATCGATACGATCACATATCGCCCCTGCGGAAATTGTGTGATCAAATGCGGAGCATGATTCCCTCGGCTTTGAGGATCTAGCCAGGCTTGGCGGCGTGGTGGAATGGTAGACACAAGGCACTTAAAATGCCTGTCCGATAAAGGAGTGCGGGTTCGAATCCCGCCGCCGCTACCAATAATAACGTCCAATTTTAAGCTCGAGGCCTCTCGCCCCGAACATATAGCCTAACGACTGAATTTTGGTATCAATAGTGAATCGTTTCCACTTCGCTCAAGCCGACCGAGGGTGGCGCGGTACGCGCCGCCCGTGGGGGCGGTCGGCGCGTTGCCATCCTGCGGATGGCCGGGGGCTAAGCGGATACAGGAACACAATTCAGTCGCCAGGCTATATCACCCGCGCAACAGGCACTGCACAGCCGCGCCGTTCCGCCTCTGTTTTGCCGGAGGCAAACCTACGGGTTGAGGGGCGGCGTGATAGCGCCCACCGAACGGCGATCCGAATGACTGCTGGGTGCCTCGGGTTTAAGGCTGGATGCGTTAAGTCCCGTAGCGCGCCATGAAGGTCTCAACGGCGTTGTCAACGGTATGCTCAATTTCGGCCCCGGAGATTTGCGGCGGCACGCCAAATAGACAACGCAGCCAAATCCCAGCCTTACAAAGTTCGCCGAATTGATCAGCAGCGAGGTCATAATCGTCTATTTTCAACTCGCCCCGCGCTTCGGCGCACTCAAAATAGGCGGACATCTCAGCCCGCATAATCTTGGGTCCACTGTTGTAAAACGCGAGCCCGATTTCGGGGAAGGCATCGGCTTCGGTCACGCAGATCCGAAAGATGCGCTGCCCAACAGGCGAGGTCACAAAGCGCAAGAACGAGCGCCCCGCGATCCCCAGAACCTCACGCGGGGAGGCGGACATATCAACCCGGTCCAGCACCTGGCGCGCTTGGCGCTGACACTCGCTGCGCAGCACTTCGGTGAAGATGAGGCGCTTGTCCGGGAAATAACTGTAGATGGTTGCTTTGCTTACGCCTGCGACCCGCGCGATCTCGTCCACGCTTGCGCGTTCAAAGCCATCGGCCATAAAGACCTGACGGGCACCGTCTAGCACCTGATCAAATTTGCGGCCTTTACGCAGGATCGACGTATATTCGTTCATGACGTGCAATATATAGCAGCGCGATGATTTTCCCAGTAGCGAGTTGCAATGCGCGGCTTGCATATATCGCGTCAGCCGGGATATCGAAAACGCCATGCTGGCGATTTTTCTCAAAACACTGCCGTTCTTTGCCCTGATTGGGATTGGATATTGGGCCGGGCGCACACGGTTTTTCACGCCTGAGGCAACGGCCTATCTGACCAAATTTGTGTTTTACTTCGCCCTCTCGGCCATGCTGTTCAGATTTTCCGCGAATCTAAGCTTGAATGAGGTGTGGGACGGCTCCCTAGTTGCCGCATATTTGCTGGGGACTGCTGCGATCTATGTCGTTGCAACTCTTGTGGCCTATCTGCGCCGCCAAGGGGCCGACGTAACAGCGGTCGAGGCACAATGCGCGGTGATCGGAAATACCGGCTTCTTGGGGGTGCCGATGTTGACCCTGCTGCTCGGCGAGGCGGCAATTGGGCCGGTCGTATTGGCGCTTGCGGTGGATCTGATCGTCTTTTCCTCCCTCATCGTCATCTTACTGACCGTCAGCCGTGCCGGGCGCTTTGAGTGGTCCGTATTGGGCACGGTCGGCACGGGCCTGATCAAAAACCCGATGATCATGGCCATGGGGGGCGGGTTTATCTGGTCCAGCTTTGGCATTCCAATCCCCGCACCCGTTGATGAGTTCCTGCTGATCCTAGGGGCCGCCGCAACGCCTGGCGCGCTGTTCGCCATCGGCGCGTCGCTAGCGGGCAAGTCGGCGGAGCGGATCGAGGTCGCCGCCTGGCTTAGCTTTGCCAAGCTGGTCCTGCACCCTGCCGCTGTCGCGTTTTGTGCGCTTTACCTCTTTGACGTAGACCCCTTTGCAGCTGTCGTTGTTATCTCGGCCGCAGCCCTGCCGGTGGCCGGGAATATCTATATTCTGGCCGCGCATTATGGCGTTGCGCCCCAGCGCGTCTCTGCCGCGATTCTGGTCTCAACCGCCCTCTCCATCATCACCGTGAGCCTAGTGATCGCCTGGCTCAGCGCGGGATTGCTCTAAGCTGCGAAGCAGGCTAGCGATAGGATGCCAGCAAGGAGCGCCTATGATGCAAACTCAATCCGAAAATGCCTGTTTTGATGGGGTGCAGGGGGTTTATACCCATGCCTCCTCTGCCTGTTCCTGTGACATGACCTTTGGCCTCTTTCTGCCTGCCGAGGCCAAAGTCGGGCCGGTCCCGTTGCTGTGGTATCTCTCGGGCCTGACCTGCACGCACGAGAATGCCATGACCAAGGCCGGGGCGCAGGCTTGGGCAGCCGAATATGGCATCGCGCTGTG
>CAYWNJ010000042.1:0-2413 GCA_964459535.1 uncultured Rhodobacterales bacterium | reverse complement strand
CACCACATAGCCATTGTATCACATTATCTTTCCATATGGCATCGCGCTCTGCTTTCCCGATACCTCGCCGCGCGGCGAGGGGGTGGCCGATGACGAGGCCTATGATTTGGGCCAAGGCGCGGGCTTTTACGTCAATGCGACCGAGGCACCTTGGGCACCGCATTACCAGATGTGGGACTATATCAGTGAGGAATTGCCAGCCTTGCTTAAAGAGAACTTTGCGCTCGACATGGACGCGCAAGGGATCACCGGACATTCGATGGGCGGGCATGGCGCGCTGACCTTGGCGATGCGCCTGCCGGGGCGGTTCCGCTCGGTCTCGGCCTTTGCGCCAATTGCGCACCCGACGGCTTCGGATTGGGGCCGCAAGCAGCTTGGCGCCTATTTGGGCGCGAACGAAGAGGCTTGGGCCGGGCATGACGCGACACTTTTGATGCGCGCGCAGGGGTTTGACGGTCCGGTGCTGATCGACACCGGCACCAAAGACCAGTTTATCGACCTGCTCAAACCTGAAGCCTTGGCCGAGGCCGCAGCGGCGCGCCGCCAGCAAATCCAGTTTCGGATGCAACCAGGCTATGACCATTCCTATTTCTTTGTGTCCAGCTTTATGGAGGATCACGTCGCCTTCCATGCCGAGGCGCTTTACGGGTGAGTGCGCTCTATATCGACGCGGATGCCTGCCCGGTGAAGGACGAGGCCGAGCGGGTTGCGACGCGGCATAAGGTCCAGATGTACCTAGTCTCGAATGGCGGGCTGCGCCCCTCGCGCAATCCGCTGGTCGAGACGGTGATTGTCCCCGAGGGTCCCGATATCGCCGATATGTGGATTGCCGAGCGGGCCGGGCCGGGGGATGTGGTCGTGACAAGCGATATCCCACTCGCCGCGCGCTGTGTCGAGGCGGGCGCGCGCGTGCTCAAGCATAATGGCGAGGCGCTTAACGCAGCCAATGTCCGCGAAGCACTGGCGATGCGCGATTTGATGAGTGATCTGCGCGCCGCCGATCCCTTTCGACAAGGCAGCGGAAAGGGCTTTACCCGTGCCGATCGATCCCGTTTCTTAGACGCATTGGAACGCGAGATGAGGGCAGCCCAGCGATGACTATCAAAGCCGTAATATTCGACATCGGGAATGTGCTGATCGACTGGCAGCCCGAGCGCATGTATGACGCCGTGATTGGCCCGGCCCGGCGGGAGGCTCTGTTCGCGGCGGTGCCGCTGCATGAGATGAACCTGGACGTGGATCGTGGCGCGAATTTCTACGAAACGGTCGCGTCTTGGGCTGCGCGCTATCCGGATTGGACCCCCGAGATTGCAATGTGGCAAGAGCGTTGGCTTGAAATGGCATCCCCTGCTATTGACCATTCTGTGCGGCTCATGGGCGCGCTTCAGGCCAAAGCTGTGCCGGTCTTTAGCCTGACCAATTTCGGCATTCAGACCTATGAGATCGGGGCCGAGCGCTACCCGTTCCTACGCCAATTCGACCGGGATTTTATCTCGGGCCATATGGGCGTGGTGAAACCCGAACCAGAAATCTACGCGATGCTTGAGGCGGAGACGGGGCTGAGCGGTTCGGATCTTATCTTTACCGATGACCGTGCGGATAACATCGCCGCCGCCGCCACACGCGGCTGGTGCACTCATCTTTTTGAGGGCTCGGAGGGCTGGGCCGCGCGGTTGATCGACGAGGGATTGCTGACCGAGGCCGAGGCGGTATGAGTGTCCCCGTCATCTCTTTTGCCGAGGGCGAGGCCGCCCTGGATTGGCGCGGGCTCACCGATGCTCTTGCCGCAGGACATACCCGGCCCAAGGCGCAGATTGGCGACACGTTTCTTTATCGCGATCCAGATACAATCCTTAGCCGCGCCGCGTGGATCGACGGCATGGGGGCAGCTGTAAAGACAGCAACGGTCTTTCCGAACAATCCCGCGCGCGGCGCGCCGATGATCAATGGCGGGGTGAACCTCTATGCAGATGAGGATGGCGCGCTGGCCGCGATCATTGATTTTCACCTCGTGACCAAATGGAAAACCGCTGGGGATAGTCTGCTGGCCGCGCTCAAGCTCGCCCCACCGCAAGTGCGCCGCATCTTGATCGTCGGCGCGGGTGCGGTCGGTGCGTCGGTGCGCGAGGCGTTCGCCGCTGGCTTTCCGGGCGCGGGTTTTGCGATCTGGAACCGCTCGGCGGCGCGGGCCGAAGCCCTTGCCCAAACCTATCCCGAGACAGATGTTGCAGAGGATTTGGCGCATGCCGTGCATGAGGCCGATATTATCATTGGCTGCACGATGTCGACCGAGCCTTGGTTGCGCGGGGAATGGTTGCGCCCCGGTCAGCACGTGAACCTAATCGGGGCCTATCGCCCAGATATGCGCGAGGCCGATGACACGGCCTTGCAACGAGCAACCCTCTATGTCGAT
>CAYWNJ010000041.1:1288-10616 GCA_964459535.1 uncultured Rhodobacterales bacterium | reverse complement strand
CAATCATTGTCAGATACGCCTGCCCCAGCTCCCAACAAACGAGAGGCTTCTGTCGCAGGCGCGTAAGTGCGTTGCGCAAATGTATTTAGTCTGGCCCAAACCTCTGCGCTGACAGCTCCGCGCACGGCAGGTGGGACAAGGGCATGATCGCCTTGCGCCACGAAGCACTGCAGCACACTGGTTTGAGGCATGTCCACTTCGCCTTCAACCCCTTCGATGTACAGGTTGTAGCCATTGGTGGTTGCATGCACGCTGTCCCACACCACAGTCAGTGGGACTTTGATGTGCAGGGCAGCCCAAGCGACGAATGGAACAACCAGCAATGGCTGAGTGACATCGTGCATAGATTGTTCTGGAAAGGCAATCAGGCGGTCGGCACAATCATTTAGTGCGGCGCCAGTGGTCAAGGGGCACAGTGCACCGGTCGCGCTTGACCAATCCCCGTCCAAAGTTTGGGGTGGGCCGTCATTGGCTTGCAGCTCCAAGTGCACTGCCAAGGCCTCTGCCCCAGGCAAGCCGTGCGAAGCAAGCCACCGTACAGCTTTGCCTGCCTCTTCCGCGACACCCCAATCGTAGCCGCCTCCTCGCGCGGCCTTTTTGGCGTGCGCCTCGATCTCGTTCAGCGAATACGTCATGGCCGTATCATGCTTGGGTAAGGCCAGAACTCGTCCGCTGTGGCTAACTCTTCAGGGTAAGGTGCATTGCCGAACATACAAATCCGCACCCATCGGTCTGATCTCGGGTCGAAATGGGTGGCGCCAAAGAACGACAATTTGCACCGCAGCATATCAATGGGCAACAGGTCCGCTCCAATCGTGTTGTCGCGGATTTCAGCGTAAGGAGCCTGTGCGACGATCTGGGCACGCCGGACACTGTGACGGTGCTGGGGATGCGCCAGAAGGAACGCCGCGAGGGTGCTTTCGCTGTCTTCACCGTCCAGCGCCGCATGCAGGGCAGCAGCATCCCGGCCCGGCGCCAAAGGCTGCTCGTAGGGCTCAATGGGCTCTTCGAAACGCTCGCCCAGACGCGGCTCGAGTTTTTCGGCGGAGACGTACCACGCACGGGCACACTCCGGCTCCCCGGACCAGTCAATATCCAACGCCCACCGATAAGCACGTTCCAGGATCGCGCGCAATTCACCGACGCGCATGGTGCCGTCGATACGAAATGCCTGGGTGTTTCGGTCCGACATCTGGCTGGCCAAGTGGTCGACAAGCGCGCCATACGGTTCCAGAATCAACGATGCCAGACACTCCTGCGCATCCTCTCCCAACGTGGCTTCCGCCCATTGATACAGACGATCCCATGGATGGGCTGTATGCAGATCAGCCCTTCCAACATGATCTGCCAACGTGTTCAAATCACGGCGCAACTGTCTCAGTTTCTCAATCTGGATCTCGTGCTCGGAATGCCAGATGTCGGCGGAGATCAGCGACCGTTTCAGCAACGCACGAAAGGTCTGAATCTCTGCGCCCGTAGCGACAGGCAGGCTGCGAACCATGGCAATTGCTTCTTCACGGGCAGCAATCCAGTTGTTGAACAACATCGGGTGATTGATCAGAAATGGCGCCATGCCAAGCCCGGTGGAGTTACCAATTCCAAGGCGGCGCGCAAGACTCGGATCCAAGGTAGCAGCGGCCTCACCGCCCTTGAGGTCCGACAAATGCTGCACCAAATCGCGCACATAGGTTCGGGTCAGAAAAACCGACAGCATTTCGATCTGGAAAGGGGCGGCACATTCCGGGCGATCCGCAATCATCTCATGGTCCGCCGCGCCCAGTTTGCCTGAGCCATAAACGGCAGTCGTGCGCATCAAGTAACCAACCTTGGCTATCTCTTCGGTATCCGGCTGCTGGCCGGACGAAAGCGCCAAGACCACATGATCCCACAGCCTGACAGACCGATTGGCCCGCGACACGGATAGTTCTTTCTCAGTCACCCGGCCTGCTTCTTGCAGAGGGATGTTCTGCCGCAAGCGGGCGATATCCGCTGCATCAGGAACACCGTCAAACAGGGTAAACGTGCTGTCCCAAGCTTGTGCAATCACTCGGTCCGAGCGTTGCTCTGCAGGCAGGTCATGGCCAAAGGCTATAAGGGAATAGGTGCGGTCCGGAGTATGCGCGCAATAAACCGCGTGACCCACGCCCTTGTCGTCAAATTCAAAAACGGGCCGGGAAAAGGTCCATTTCTCGGCGGTCATCCGGCGGGTTAGTATCCGCATGAACGAGAGGCGAGATTGGTGAAAGGAGCCGAGGCGGGACAACCGCAGCACGATTGACGGATCTCGTTTCACGACAGTTTGAGATGTTTCACTTTGAAGCCGCATCGCCGCCTCCCTCAATTCAAAGCTGTGAAGTTCTCCGCGTAAAATCTGTGCCAGTTGTCCCCCATGATGCCGGCAACCTCCCCTTCGCTGAGCCCTGTAGCACGCAAACCCGCCGCGATGTTTCCAAAGTCGCGGTTGTCGTTGACGCAGCTGGGCATGGGTGGAAAACCGGGTGCCGAGGCTGACCCCTCCCCATAATCAATCTCTTTGCTCCATCGACCAACACGCATCCATTCTACCACGCTATCGGGTTGATCCTGGCACAGATCCGTCCCAATCCCGAGGTTTTGCGCCCCGTATTTCTCGGCACTGCGGGCGATCATCTCGCAAAAACTACTCAGCGTGCAGTCGGATTTGTCCTTCAGGTGATGCGGATAGACCGAGAAGCCCAGCATGCCGCCATTCTCTGTCACTGCTTGGATCACGTCATCTTTCTTGTTGCGCAGTGCGGGCGACCATTCATAGGGGTTGGCATGGGTGATCGCGATGGGGCGTTCAGAAATTTCTGCCGCTTCAATCGTGGACCTGTCGGCAGAATGGCTCATGTCGACGACAAGGCCCACGCGGTTCATTTCCTTGATGACCTGCTTGCCCATGCGGGTGATGCCGGTATCTTCCGACTCATAGCAGCCGGTCGCCAAAAGAGACTGATTGTTATAGGTCAGTTGCATGAAACGCGCGCCGAGCGTGTGCACAATTTCGATCAGCCCAATGTCGTCTTCGATAGGGCTTGGATTCTGGAACCCAAAGAAAATCGCGGTCTTTCCCTCGGCTTTGGCACGGTCAACATCGCCGGCCCATTGGCCCTTCATGATCAGATCAGGGTATTGTTCAAACCAACGGTTCCAACGCTCAAAATTGAGCACCGTTTCACGAAAGTTCTCGTGGTAGGCGATCGTCACATGCACTGCGTCGACGCCACCTTCCCGCATCTGGCGGAAAATCTTTTCCGACCAGTTGGCGTATTGGAGGTTGTCGATCAGCATCATGTCGGGATGCCTGACGAGATGTAGGCCGTTTTCACGATGGTGTAGAAATCGCGGGCCGTCTGCCCCTGTTCTCGCGGGCCATAAGAACTGTCGCCACGCCCGCCAAAGGGAACGTGATAATCGGTGCCGGCAGTGGGTAGGTTGACCATCACACAGCCCGATTGCGCGTTGCGGCGGAAATGCGTGGCGCGGGCCAGATTGGTGGTCACGATGCCTGCCGTCAGGCCAAAGTTGGTGTCGTTGACCACATGCAGCGCCTCGTCATAGCTGTCGACGGGGATCACACACGCCAAAGGCGCAAACATCTCTTCGCGATTGATGCGCATGTCATTATGGGTGCCGATAAAAACGCCAGGCGACATGTAATAACCCTCGGTCGGCATCTCCAACCGCTGACCACCGCACAGCAGTTCCGCCCCTTCAGAGGCGGCAAGATCGACATAGGCGAGGTTCTCTTTCAACTGCTGTTCGGACACGACCGGGCCCATCTGGGTCCCTTCCTCCAATGCGTGACCAACCTTCATGGACTTGGCACCTGCAACCAGTTTTTCCACGAACTGATCATGCACGGATTGATGAACGACCAGACGGGACGACGCCGTACATTTCTGGCCGGACCCGCCAAAAGCGCCACCCAGAGCCAATGAGACGGCCAGATCCAGATCGGCATCATCCATCACGGCCAAAGCATTCTTGGACCCCATCTCCATCTGAACGCGCGTCAGGTTTTGGATAGCACTTGCCGCAATGCCTTTACCCACGGGAACTGAGCCGGTGAAGCTGATCGCGCCCACCTTAGGGCTTTCAACCAGCCGCTGACCAATGGCACCTCCGGCGCCCATCACCAAAGAGACAAGGCCTTTGGGAATATCTTGGCGCGCAATGATCTCGACCAGGGCCACGGCCGAAGCCGGGGTCACATTCGCGGGCTTCCATACAACTGCATTGCCATAGCACAGAGCAGGCGCGATTTTCCAAGAGGCCGTTGCCGTCGGAAAATTCCACGGCGAGATGATCGCGACTGTGCCAACAGGTTCACGGCGGACGTCGATCTCGATCCCGTCGCGCACCGAATCCGCAGTGTCGCCCATCTGGCGCAGTGTTTCTGCGGCATAGTAGGTAAAGAACTGCCCGGCGCGGTACACCTCTCCTTTGCCTTCGGCCAGCGGCTTGCCCTCTTCGCGGGACAGCAAAGTGCCCAGCTCTTCGGCGCGGGCCATCATCTCTGTCCCGATGGCCATCAGCACGTTGTATTTGCGCTCGATCCCGTAAGCCGCCCATTCAACTTGCGCACGCTGCGCTTGGTCCAGCGTTGCATCGAGTTGATCAGGTGTTGCCTGTGCAAACATCCCGACCAGATCGCTCAGATCTGAAGGATTGCGGTTTTCAATCTCGGATGCACCCGCCACCCATTCTCCAGCGATGTAGTTCAGGTTGGTGTTATGCATGATGAATCCTTTCGAGTGAGTGCCGCAGGCGCGTGCGCAGAGGATACTTCGTTTAGGAAATGTAGGCTTTTTGAAAATTGTGTAGTTTGCTTCAGAAAATCTTAACTTTAAACGTCCGTGATCAAACTACCATCCCGTTTCATTTCGGAGATCAGTTTTAGAAACTGCCGCGTTGCTGGCATCAGTAGATTGTTAGGTCGCGACATCAGGTGCACGGTCCTGCGCGTGGGAACATCGACAAGCGGCAAGAAGGCAAACTCATGAAGAAAATTTGCAACCGCCAGTCGCGGCAACACCGTTATCCCAACGCCCTGCCGCACCAATCCCAACAGGGAGGCAGTATTTGGAACCATAAGCCGTGAACGCGCAAGAATGGGTGCAAAGTCCGGATCTGTGATCTGTTTACACAAGCCATTCGCGATGATCGGCTGATCCCCCATCGTGCGCCATGACAGCCTATCCCAGTCTTCAGACAAGGGATCGTCTTTGCGACAAACCAGCCCAAAGTCATCGCTGAACAACTCTGTCCGGCGCATCCCTTCGACTTCGGGAAGTGAGCCAATCCCGATATCGGCCCTTTCGCGGTCCAGTTCACGCGCAATGGTCACTGAATCCATATCACGCAGGTCGATCTGTACGTTCGGGTACGTCTGCGCAAACCGAAAGATCACCGGAGGCAGCACTGTCGTTGCCACCGATGGCGTGACGGCCAGCCTGAGATAGCCAAACTCAGACCGTGACAGTCCCTCGATCACCGACACCGTGTTCTCGAAATGAGCCACCTCGCGGCGCGCCTCGGCCAGGATGAGGTCCCCGAGCGGAGTCAGTCGGGATTTTCGCGCTGTCTCAAATAGAGCCGATCCAACATGGTCTTCAAACTGTTTCAACATCATGGAAACAGCTGATGGTGTACGCCCAAGCGCATCCGCCGCCTCTGACAAGCTTCCGTGTGTGGCAACGGCCGTGAAGCATTTGAGCATTTCGATCTTGATCGCCAATTTAAGAAAACCTGAATTAGATTCAACCAAATCGAGTTTGCCTTAATTCTCTTGCCGTGACCACATGGCAACGACCCGTCCTACTCGGGATGGAAAAATACTGGAATTGAAGGGAATTCATATGATTGAGCGTATCGACACGGGAACACGGTCCTCCAAGATCGTGAAATACAATGGTGTGGTCTACCTGACCGGACAGGTTGCAGAGGGCGACACGATCCAGGAACAGGTCCGCTCCTGTTTGGAAAACGTAGATGCGCTTCTTGAACGGGCCGGATCATCCCGCGAGCATTTGCTGCGTGTCACCGTCTGGCTTGCGGACATGAATGATTTTGATGGGCTGAATGAAGTCTGGAACGCATGGGTTCCCGCCGGTCATGCACCTGCGCGTGCATGTGGTGAGGCCAAATTGGCAAGAGGGTACAGTCCAAGTTCGGTTGAACGCCAAGCTGCAGAAGGAACTTTCCACCTACTGGGCGCAGCTGGATCGCTGGAAGTCACCTGATCGGCCCGTGATCGAATCCCAAAAGGGTGGACACTTTACGCCCAACAGCATGGTCCAAGCTTTTGCTCGTGTGTTTGATGCCGCTGGGATTGAGGATGCGTCTTCACACAGTGGGCGGCGTTGGTTCATCACGCGTATGGCACATGCTAGGATTTCGCCCAAGGTGATCATGGAGCTTGCTGGACATAAACAGCTGACCACCACGCAACGCTACATCGATGTGTCGGATGAACAAAAGCGCAGCGCGGTGGAGGTGCTGTAGGTTTTCCCAGGAAAATTCTGCCAAGAACTTTTTTGCGGAAAGTTTCCACGAATTTTTTCCGGAGAAAGCCGTTGTTTACTGGCTGCCAAGATGAGCGTCTATGTCCATCCGTTCATGCAGCACACGGACAACCAAGATTTGATCGTCACCAGTTTCCCGCAGCACAATCAGATGCCGCCCTTGTTTCAGTTTCAGCATGTTTGGATGCTTGGATTGCAAAGGACGGATCGTAGCCAAACCTTTGGCCACACGATCCATTGCATGCTCCAGACCATCCAAGTAGCTGTCAGCTTGCTGCTCACCCCATTCCACGTATGTGTAAGCGTAGATTTCGCGCAGATCAGCACGGGCAGCGCGCGTAAGTCTTAGATGTGGCAAAGGTCAGCTATCTTTGATCTGTTTCGCCAGCGCCTTGCCTTCGGCCCGAACAGCGTCCCATGAGAAGTCTTCATCCACGCCGCTGTCCAAACCAACCTGGATCGCAGCATCCAAAGCGTCCATTTGCCTGTCACGATCTTCAACAAGCCGTAGGCCCTCGCGGATCACTTCGCTTGCTGATGCATAACGGCCCGCTTCCACCTGTGTGGCGACAAAGCTGTCAAAATGCTCACCAAGGATGAACGATGTTGTTTTGGGCATAGTGGCCTCCGATGACTTATAGCAGATACTAGTATTGTGGCTGGCACGGATCAAGTGTTTGGCTATGCTGCGTGCGATTGCAAAGCAGGACACCTAAGATGATCAAGCTCAACGCCATAGCCGACGATGATCCCCTGCTGGACCAATCCAAGCTGCTTTATGCGTTGGAGCAGTCGCTCCGATATGCAGAGGAAAACGGCGGTATCGGATTGACCCAAACCAAGCTGTTCAATCGCAAGTTTGCCCATTGGGGTGCGCAGAATTTCAACTGGACCACTTATTCAGAAGAAAAGCTGCTGCGGGTTCAAAAGGTTCTGAACGAATGGGACGTGCCCCCGGTGATGGTAATCCACGATGTGATGACCATTGCCAAATGGGGTCGGCACGTGAAGGGCAAGTTTCAGCTGTCCAAAAGCATCAAGCAGCTGGCGCAGCATCGTGGTCAGCTGTTTGGGGAACTGACCCAACAGTTTTTGTTCCGCTACAATCATGGCCGGATGAGCCGCATCGATTTCCAGGTGCCTGGGGACTGGCGGGACTTTTTGAACATCATCAATGTTGAAGCCCATGAAGGCATGACCGAACCCCAACTGGTGAAAGCCCTCTATGGGATGGATGAGCCGGATGAGCCATTTGAACGGGAGTACCGTGATCATCGTTGGTTCCTTTCATCCGAGGTGCTGCGCCCACTGTGTTGGATGGGCTTCCTCGAGGAAATCCGTGTCAGTGAGGACCGGCTAGCAGATTGCGTGTTTTGGAAAACCCCGCTTTGGTCCACATGCTTTACACTGGATACAGACCACTATCTGGTCGAACCAAGAAAATTCTGATTTTTTCAACAAAAGACAACCACATGAATAATGATTTTGCGGGCCGATGGTGTCAGAATCTTAGAACATATTTTAAAAATGGAGAAAAAATATGTTTTATGACATTGGAAACTGGAACCTTGATCACAATCAAAAGCGCTTTGTATATGAGGAATGGTGGTCAAGCGAAAACGACGCGGATCAGCTGTTCACTTGGATGTTCGAAGCCCTATCTGATTGGCGTGAAGAAGAACTACCCGTTCTGTTTAGCGAGGTTCGCTACGTTGAGCGCAAATACGATCCAAGTGCATCGGGATACAATAGACATTTGACCCTCATCTTGGGGCTTAAGTCTTCTGTTGAATATGCTGGTATGCGTTCCACTGATCGTTTCGATAAAGATGAAGTCAAAATCGAAATTGTCACCGATCATATGTGTGCAAAATTGAGAGTAACGCTCTTTGAGGACGCTGAACAATCCATGCGCAGCCTTAGCAGCCTCCGATTGTATATGGAAGATCGCGAGCGCAGGAAAGCCGCCTGAGCAAACGCCAAAAAAACAACTTCTCGCCGCCATGTGCGGCGGGAGGCACATTGGGTGTATGACACAGACATCCAAACACATCTTCTTCGTTATTTCTGTTCAACACTTCATACCAACAGGCGGCATTGGGTCCTTCTTTAGAGGTTTTCTGAGGATGGCTAATTCATCCAACTGGGATGTCACGGTTGTGTTGGACAAAAAGCCATTTGGCCAATCGCGTGAACTGATGGAGGCCTCATCAAACGCCAAATATATCTGGCCCACCACAGTGCGTTCCTACGCCGAACACACCAAAGCAACCCAGTTCAAAGGTGAGCAAATCAACCAAGCCAAAGTTGCCAACTTCAAAGACGCTTTGGACATCGCGCGGGCTCAGCGGGGACCGGACCACATCCTCATCAACACACCGGATGCCTTTCAATCTGTGGAAGACCTGGGCTTGCAGGATCAGTTCCGCACAACTTTCTACACCCATCATGAGAACTTGGTTGTGCCGCCTCACCGCGCATCGAAGGTTTTTGCGACCGAATACAATGAATTTCTTTACCGGATCCCATCGGTCAAGAACGTGCAAATTGCCACGCAATGCGACTACAACTTGCAACGCATGGGCTTTCTTACGTTTTGGAAGCCTCCGACGGTTTTGCCTATGCCAATCCCTGACGAGGATCTGTTACAGCCAAATTCCGGTGATACATCTGGGGTGCTTTTCATTGGTCGTCACGAGCCGCGCAAAGATCCTAAGCTGTTTGCCAAGACAATCGCGGCAACCGGCCTGCCAGCTAAAGTGCTGACCAACAAGCGAGGG
>CAYWNJ010000041.1:0-1267 GCA_964459535.1 uncultured Rhodobacterales bacterium | reverse complement strand
CTCTCTTTGCCAAGCATGGGGTCACAGATTTTGAGATCAAAGCTCAGATCACTGGTGACGAAAAAACCGATTTCATTAAGTCGGCCAAAGTGGCGTTTCATCCTGCAACGTCTGAATCCTATGGGTTTTCAGCAATGGAGACGCTTGCTGCTGGAGTGCCAACACTTTTGATTGAAGAACGCCAATGGTGGCGAAGCTTTGCTAATGATGGCGTGCATTTGACCTCAGTTGAAAATGCTGCTGCCACGCTGTCCAACCTTTACGCAGCTGGACAACCGCAAAAAACGGACGTTTGGAAAACGCGTGAGCACGAAACACTGCTGGTTTGGCAGAACTACATTGGCGCTTGAAGATCGGGGTAAAACCCGATCTACATTTACGTCGGCATGTTGATTTCCACCGGGTTGCCCTTCTGGGACAACATCAATGGAAGGGTAACGGAGCTGGTGATCGGCAAGCCTTGGATATGGAACTTCAAAGCTGTTAGCCCTTGGTGGCTTGCCAAGAGATCAATCTGATACGATACGCCATAGTCCATGGTGAGCTGGATCAACTTGCGCACCATTTGGAAGTCCACAAAACGCTGACCCGGTGGAATTTCATTCAGCGGCGCAGATACAAGCTGGCCCAAATCACGACGGTGATCATGGCGATCCGGCAAGGCCAACTGCAATCCATTGTCTTCCACACAAAGCAGCTGATAGCGATGAAATGCGTTGCGCCCATGCAGTTTCAGCTCGGCAAACTCTGACTTCCATAGGTGTAGATCCTCCAACAGTGTCCTGGTCAAAGCATAGCTGGCCAGCGTTTTCAGTTGGGGGTCCAGACTGCGCCAAGACGCTACACCATGCATATCGCTGGCTGGGAATACTTCGCTTCCATCAAACGATGACAACGCCAAACCTTTGGCTTTGCGGATCAGCTTCCACGGTGTCTGATGGGGAAATCTGTCAACAAGTTGCGCAGCCGTCCGACTTGTCACTGAAAGTGGCTTTTCAAAACCAACACGACGACCCGCTCGATCAAGTTTGCACTCAAAGCTGGGACAAGATGGCAGCGTCGTTATGCTGGCACCCAGCCACCCTTCTTCTGCGCGTTGAAAGCGCAATGCATTCAATAGGATGAACTTCGACGACATCGGTTTGGCTGTGGCATTCGTTTGCTTTTGGCTTGCTTCGCCAACCGTATCACTGCCTTTCGAATGAGTGTCCTTCAGCCCCTACGAGATGCTGGCCAATCTGCAGGATCAGACGCTGCGGCGAAGTCT
>CAYWNJ010000040.1:0-10698 GCA_964459535.1 uncultured Rhodobacterales bacterium | reverse complement strand
CGGGCTCTGTCGGGGTGTCGTCTTCTGGGGCCTCAGCCACAGGCGGTTCTTCTGGGGCCTCAGCCACAGGCGGTTCTTCTGGCGCTTGATCCTGTACCGGCTCCTGTGCCGGCGGACTTTCGACAACCGGCTCGTCTGCTGTGGGGGGCCCCACGTCAACCACTGGGGGCGGTGCGGGCGCCGGTGCGGGTGGCGGCGGCGCCACCAAAGCAGTGCTTTCCAACCCCGCAACCGAAGGATCGCGGCTCATCACGACGTTATCGATCTGAGCCTGCATGCCATTGTAGTCCTTGTGAGTGAAGTAGAGATCATGGGACGTATTCTTGATGATCCCCGATGCCTCACCCGAAGCGACCTCTTCGCCATCGGCATAGATCGCCATTTTGCCTTCATAGGCGTCATAGGCGAAGCCGACACGCACCCAGTCATCATTGTCGAAAATCGGCTCGTCACTCTTTATCGAGAACGTGCCATCCCCTGTCACGATCTCAAAAGAGAGCACGCCGTCATCCTCGACAAAAACCTTGTAGGAATCCTGCATTCTAAGGAGCATGTCATTGCGGCCGATCGCGCGCACATCAAGCGCCAGACCAAATTGCTCCAATCCATCCAGGTTGCCGCTGCGATCCTCGATTTCCAGCTTGTTGCCGCTCCCGATCTGCAGGGCCTGCCCACCATCCTTGCCCGCGACCAGAACCGTTTTCCCGACGATATCGGTCACGGCATCATTGTCAGACAGATCCTCGACGCCGTTCTCGAAATCGAACTCGAAAATATCCTTGGGGCGGACGCCAATCGCGCGGTCGATCTCATCGATCAGCTTGCCGTTCCGGAAAACCGACAGCGTCACTTCCTCAAGGCCTGCATCATCGAACGTATGTTTGATCTGCTGACCGGTCTTGACGCTGCCGTCCTGGAACGTCCAGCGGTAGGTGTATTCGTTCGCCCCGGCATACCCGTCCTGATCGACCGAAAGAGCGGCGTCCAGAACATATTCAAACCGGTCTGCCGGGTTCTCGGTGACCCGCATGACGGCTTCGAAATCCTCATCCGTGTTGGAGCTGGCCCAGCTCATATGGCTTCCAAATTTTCCGTTCCACTCGCTTTCGGGACGCAGCTGAAGGTCACGCAAGTCATTCGTCCCGGGCGTCAGACCATTGACGAAATGGTGCCCGACGTAATTGCTGTTGAGCGAATTGCCGTAGGTGATCGTCTGGTTGCCGTTCGTGTTCAGATCATCGACATATTTCGTGGTGATGGCGGGGGTTATATTGCCGGAGATCGTGGCGGTGCCGCTGTAGAACACCTCGATCTCGGGCGACCCGCTCTGGGGATCGTTATCGCCGAATGTCATGAAGGCGTCACGGTCCCAGAGCACGGTATTGTCCGCAATCAGGATATCGGTGGCATCCGCAACATAGATACCGTGCTGGTGACCGTTATAAACGATGTTGTCGGTGATCGTGATGCCCTGATAATCCTGCCCGAGCGGCCCATCGGTCTGGGACTGTTCGTTGCGGATGAAGATCCCCTGGGTCGCGGCGCCGTTCCCGGCGTCCAGAATATTGCCTGTGATCACAACATTCGAGGTCAGGATATCCGCATTGGTACCCCAAATCTGGATCATGTCCGAATGGGTGACTGACTGGTTGGTTCCGTAGAAATCGTGGATGTAATTATCCGCGATCGTCATGTTCTGGACCCCGCCCATGCGTATGCCATCCCCTTCGATACGGAAGATGTCATTGCCCTTGATCACCGTGTCGCGCACATCGAACAATTGCAGACCGTGGTGATACCCTTCGACGGTGTTGTTGATGAATTCGAACCCCCGCCCCCCTTCGATGACGGCCAGAGATTCCGCCTTGTCGGCGCTCTTCTCAAGAAAGCCATCCGCGGTGCTGTGGAAATACGAATTCTGGAACGTAATATTGTTGGACCAGACGATCCGCAGATCGGTCAACCATTCCGCATTGTTGGCCTCGGAACTGTCGACCTCGATACTGTCGAAGGTGACATTGCGCACCCCTTCGAGCCGGACCAGATGGAACACCGCAGGATCCTCGGCATCGGCCGATTTGATCGTGACCTGGTTCATATCCGTGTCGGGCCGGATCAATGTCAGACCATAGGTCTCGCCTGTATTGATGACTTCAATTGTACCACCGCCGGGTGAGTTTGAAAGTGTCTCGAAAGCCGCCCGCATTTCACTTTCAGACGAAACTGTTATCGTTGTCATGCGTTCTGCATCCCCAAGTCGTCCCTAACAGATTGTCGCCGGCCCATGGCTTATCGACGAACTTTCAAAAATTTGTATCGACGGGTTACGGTCAGAATGCGGCGCAACTGGGAACACCTGTGCGAAACTGGGGCCTTTTGGTGTCATACTTTCCGATTCCCGAACAATACCCGGGCGGACCATGGATCTATTGCCCGGACGCATCCAATTCGGTCAGGAAAAGGTTGATTTTCGTATAACTTTCTGCCGGAAATGCGACCCCTTCGGCAGAATATCGCTCATGGCATCCCTAGGGGGCGATCAGCGCGCGCAGCCGCTCAAGGAAAAGGGACCGTTCGGGCGATACCCCCTGCTCCATCGCGCACAGGTCAGGATCCAGAAGAAATCCTTCAAGCGCCTCGACCTCCCAAGCGACATGAATGCCGGGGCGGCCTTCAAGCTGATGGGCCGTGGCCATTTGGTGGTCGTTGCGGTGCTCTCCCAGCGCGACCCGACGCGGCAGCATGACCAGCGGTCGCCCAAATCGCGCAGCCGACAGGATTGTTCCGATCCCGGCATGGCTGACCACCACACGGGCAGAAGCGAAGGTCTCGGCAAAACTCTGAGGCGCAAGAGTGGGACGCACGTCCAGATCCGGCCACCGCCCGGCCGCCGCTTCCCCCGTCTGAGCGATCACCGGTTCATCGATACGCGCGGCGTGATCCTGCATCGCATCAATGAGACGCGGGAACGCAAGCTGGGTGCCCACGGTCACGAAAATCACAGCACCGACCCTGCAAAAACGGCACCTTCGGCCTCGGCCACATGCTCCCATTGGCTCAGCCAATGGGTGGCGAACCGTCGTGCCAACCGCCCCGACATCGACATTTCTTCTGCATTGGCCACGCTGTCGATCCAGACCGTGCGCGCGCCCGAGACCCGCCCGAAAGCCAGGGCGATCACCCCGGGCAAAGCCCCCGTCGAGATCACGACATGGGGGCGCTTGCGCAGAACCAACCATCCAATTGCCAGGGCGGCGCGCAGCGTCGCCACCGGCGCGTGGCGGTTGGCTTCGGGAACAATCACCCCGGGCGTGGCATCAAATTCCTCGGGCAAACCGGCAAGTGTCGTGGCATAGGTCACCTCCAGCCCCTCGAACGCGGGCCGCATCAGCATCAATTGCTGCCAGTGCCCACCCCCCGAGGCAATCGCAAGCAGCCGCTTTGTCATGCCCGCCCCGTCACGGTCTGCATCACCATCCAGCCCATCCGCGCCAGTCGCACCCGCACCAGCGTGATCAGGGCGCGCGCGCGTTCCTCGTCCGACAGACCGGGATGCTTGAGCACACGCGGCGCATGGGCGACGGCGCTGGCGGGCATCAACAGCGCCTTGATCAACCAGCGCAGCCGCGCCCCCTGCCCGTCCAGCAGGAACCCTTCCGCCGTCAGGCGCCGCCACTTGTGGCGAAGCGCGGACCAGTCCTGCCGGCTGGGATGCCCGGCCGCGAAATCATTGTCGAAATCCAGCGTAAAGCCCGCCTTGGCCGCGCGCTGGCTCCAGTCCTTGTCTTCTGAAACGGCCGGGCGGAACCCGCCCACGGCGTCGAACACCGCCCGCGATGTCACCAGATTGCCCGCCCCCAGAAACGCCTCTTCGCGCAGATACCGCTCCATCTTGAAGGCAAACACCGCCTCGAAGGCTTCCGCACCCGAGCGTGGCGGATCAGTTTCGTCAAAGATATCGACCCGCCCCCCGATCACGGTGTCCGCGCGCGCAATGCGCCGCCCCACCGCCAGCCAGTCGGGCGCAGGCAGGCAATCGGCATCAATGAACATCAGCCAGGGCGCAGTGGTCTCGGCAACGCCTTTGTTGCGCGCAGGCCCCGCCCCTTTTTCGGTCTGGATCACCACGCGCAGCCCCGGATAGTCACCCGGCAAGGTCGACAGGTCGATAGGTGAATTATTGTCTGCCACGACCACTTCGACGTCGGGTCCAACCTGCGGCATCAGTGCATCCAGACACCGGCGCAGCCGGTCCATGTCATTATAATGCGGGATGATCACCGCAAATTCAGGTGCATCTGCCATCGGGGAACCGGCCTGATCGTGTTGCGCGCAATCTGGCCGATTTAGAGTGCTGAGAAAAGGGCAGTTTTTTGTGATCACAAAATAAAATAGGCTGATTTTCGTGCGACTTTCGTCTATCGCTCGCTGCGAAACACGGCCCGAGGATCGCTTTTGCCCCCTGCTCCTGCCCCCAAGCTGACCATCATCGTCATCAGCTACAACACGCGCCAGATGACGCTGGACTGCCTGGCGTCAGTCTATGACCAGACCAAGGAAACCCCGTTCGAGCTGATCGTGGTCGACAATGCCTCAAGCGATGGCTCGGCCGAAGCGATTGCCAAGGCCTTTCCCGACGCGAAACTTCTGGCCGAAACCGAAAACCACGGGTTTGCCCGTGCCCATGACGTAGGCGTACCCCATGGGACCGCGCCATGGCTGTTGCTTCTCAACCCCGACACGCTGGTACTCGATGGCGCCATCGACCGGCTCATGGCCTTTGCCGAACGCACGCCCGAGGCGGGCATTTGGGGCGGGCGGACGCTGTTTGGTGACCGCTCGCTCAATCCGGGGTCTTGCTGGGGCCGTGTGACGCTCTGGTCGACGCTGTGTCGCGTCTCGGGCCTGTCGGGCCTCCTGCCCCGCTCGGAACTTTTCAACTCCGAGGTCTACGGCCGCTGGCCGCGGGACACCGAACGCGGCGTCGATATCGTCTCGGGCTGCTTCTTCCTGATGCGGCGCGCGGATTGGGACCGGTTTGGCGGGTTCGATCCGGATTTCGTCATGTACGGCGAAGAGGCCGACCTTTGCCACAGGGCATGGGATCAGGGGTTTCGCCCCCGCATCACGCCCGAGGCGACAATCGTCCATTACGGCGGCGCCTCCGAAGCAGTGCGCGCCGACAAGATGGTGCGGCTGATGAAGGCAAAGGTCGAACTGATCAAGCGCCATTTCAGCCCCAGTACACGGCATCTCGGGCGGTGGCTCTTCGGGCTCTGGCCGCTCAGCCGTGCCATGGCTTTTGGCGTCGCAGGCACCCTCAGCGGCAAACCCAACTGGCGGGAAAAAGCTGCGACATGGGGGGAAATCTGGCGCCGACGCAAAGAGTGGAAGGGCGGCTATTCCGATCCAAAATAGGCTCTATTTAGCCAAATAGAGCCTTATCCGAGCGTATTCTTCAGCCAGGCCGCAAGCCGTGCGGCCAGGTCATCGGACACCATGCTGCCTGTGATCACAATTTTGTCGTGGCTGCTTCTGACCGTCAGGCCCGTGGCGCTGGCGTGTTCGCGCGGGGCGGGCATCGGGGACTTCGGCGGGGCGCGCACCGCGTCGATCTCGCTCAGCGCCATGTCGAGAAACCCGGTCTCTTCGTCCGCTGACTGCGCATCATGCTGGGACAGACCCCGTGAAAGAAGGTCAGCCGCGCCCGGATCCTCTTCCAGGAGCTTAGCCAGCCTCAGCCCCAGCCGCTCCGGGATCGCCGTGGGAAAGCGCAGCGCGCCATCGAGCGCCTGGACCACGGTCAGGAACGAATGGATCTTTGAGCGCTTGGGGCGCGAGGCGCTTCGAAACAGCTCCAGCACCGCCTTCTTGGGCGTGGGATAGGCTCCCTGCTCGGCCGCCTTCAGCGCGATGCGTGCGCGCTCGTAAAACGACAAGCCGACCCGGATCTCGTTTTCCTCGACCATCGCCTGATAGGCATCAGAAGATGTCTCTGGTGTGCGGTTTAGAGCCTTGATCGAGGCAAATTGATCTTCACCGGTTTCCTCGAAAAGCGCCTTGATGGCCGCCAGGCGCCGCCAACCCGAGATCAGCCCGTAGCGCCCTTGTTCGATCGTGATGACATCTATCGGCGTCTGCTGGCCGCGGTCGCGGATCGAGGTCTTGAGCGCCTCCATCTCGTCATCGTCCGTTCCCATCCGGTCGCGCACGAGGTAGTCGACCTCGATCGCGTCGAGCGGCAGGGTCTGCACCAGCCGCCCCTCTTTCCGGGCATTCGTCAGTTCTTCAGCCACTTCGGTCATCGCCGCCTCCCGCGCTGCATCGCGGGCCACTTCAGCAATAGGCGGGTTAACGGGCGCCAAAGGGACCGTACGGTGGGTCTGCGCAGGCGCGGCTTGCGCCAGTTTGGCAGGATCAGCGGGGGTCAGGCGTTTGCGTTTGGCCATGTCTCATCTCCCTCAAATGTTTCGCGCGCGAAACATTTTCATTCCGCCGCCTGCTGGCTGGCGAGCTCTTCGCGGCGCCAGATTCCGATGAGCAGACGCTTGAATGCTGCGTAGGTCTCATCGAAGGTGGCGCGGCCCCGGGCATAGGTTTCGCGGTTGAAATCGCGGTAATCGGCCTCGTAGATGCCATTCACGCTTTCCCCGGCCTGCCCGATCAGGGCGGTGAAATCCTGACGGTAGGGCGACAGGGTTTTGCCCAGATAGGCCTGAATCAAACCGGCCATTTCCGCCTGTTGCGATGCGTCATAGCGGGTGATCACGGCCTGAACGGCGTCCCATTCAAACGCCATCTCTTCGCGGCCCAAGGCCCGGGCGGCCATGTTTTCGCCGTCCTCGATGGACGCAAAGGTCGAATGCAGCATGTCAAAGAAGCGGCCCGTGGAATCGAACTCCAGGAACGACGCGCCAAGCGGGACCAGCAGGATATCCGCCGCCGACAGCCCGTTGATCGTGAGGTACCCGAGGGCAGGGGGCGTATCGAGGAAGATCAGGTCATAGTCGGCAAGGACGCCATCGGCCTCCAGCGCCTCGGTCAGAGCATCCCAAAGCTTCCAGCCGCGCGCGGCCATGCGCCAGACGGGGATCTGGAACTCGGACCAGTAGAGGTTCAGCTGCGCACCGATGAGATCGATGTTGGGCCAGTGGGTTTTCGCGATGACGTCGCTTGCGCGGATCTTCAGGGCTTCATCAAGGGTGTCGTCGAGCGGGACGGGCGCTTCGCCGCGATCCAGCCGTCGCTGGTTTTCGGCCCGCAGATGGGTCGCGTAATGCCGGGCGAGGAGGGGGAAGACGGTGCTCCATTCGTCCTCGACCTTTCCGCCGAAGATCGAGGTCATCGAGCCCTGGCTGTCCAGATCAATGACCAGCACCTTGTAGCCATCGAGTGCGGCTGACATCGCCAGATGCGCCGCGGTCGAGGTTTTGCCGACCCCGCCTTTGAAATTGGCGACCGCCACGATCTTCGCATCCGCCCCAGAAGGCCTGTATGGCACATACTCCTTGGCGCTGCTGCCTTCGGCGCCGAAATGGGCGCGCAGGGTAAGGACCTCGTCCAGAGTGAACCACTTGGCACCACCGTCGGTTTCGGCGCGGCCCTGGGGCAGGTCGGGGTTCTGGCGCAGAACGCGGCGGAAATGCTGGGGGGCAACGGGGATCAGGTAGCGGGTGATTTCCCAGGTCGAGAACTGACGCAGTGATTTTGCGCCGTCCTCGTTCATGCCCCGTCCAGCGAGGTCATCGCGACCCCGTTTGCAGGCTTCGGCCATGGCTTGAAACCCGCCTGTGCCCATGGGTGCGTCAAGCGCGTTCAGCGCCGCATCGGGCTGGATATTGAAATACGGTGGGAGCTCTTCACTGCTCATGCTTCCCCCTGGGCTTTGGCCCTTATGTAACGCGTTTTGGCAAATGTACCCTAAAAGGCGTTACATGGGAAGAACCCTGCAACCTTCTTTATCTTTTCTAAGGAAATTCCCGTCTTTCGGCGCCCTTGGGCGGCCTGCAGCGACGCGGTGGCTGCTCTTATCAGTTATTTTTCTGTTAGATTCTTTGTTACGGGTCCAGCCTTCTTTTCGAGACTCTTTGATCTTATTGCCAAAAAATCGCTCCCGGCCGTGCCGGGTGACTCTGAAGCCACGATAAAGCGACTCTGAACCCCCGAACAGGTGACTCTGATCCCACGTTGCCAGGCGGCGTTCCCGCCACTAGCGTGGGTGTCAATGAAACCCCGAATCCGAACGGGATGAAAACGGGGTACAAGACAAGGGCGATCGAGCAGTGATCGGACCAAACAGTTGAGCCGGGCAGGGGGTCTTTCCGCCGCCCAGAGCGACATTCAGGCGGGTGTGCCCGGGCGCGGGGCGCAGCCCGATTTTTTTGTGTGCGATTTCTTTTCGGCTGTTCCCAAGCACGACCTGGCGTCGATGGAGCATCCGTTGTTTTCGCTGTCGACCCGGCCCGACCGGCGGATCCTGTCCTATGAGCATAACGGGGCGACCCTGACGATCACGCCAAGCGTGAAGGGCAGGGCGACGATCTTTGATGCCGATATCCTGATTTTCTGCATTTCGCAGCTGATGGCGGCGATCAACGCAGGCCGCCCTGTGGCGCGCACGCTGACGCTGACGGCCCATGACCTGATGCTGGCGACGAAGCGGGAAACCAGCGGGGATGGTTACAAGCGGCTGAAGGACGCGTTCGAGCGGCTGGCGGGCACGCGGATCACGACGAATATCGAGACGGGCCCCAAGGACGAGCGCGTGGAGGTCACGAGCGGCTTCGGATTGATCGAGTCCTGGGAGATTGTGAGGAAGACCCGGGGCGGGCGGATGGTCAGCGTGAGTGTGACCCTGTCGGAGTGGCTGTATCGCGCGGTCCTGTCAAAGTCGGTTTTGACCTTGAATAGAGACTATTTTGCGCTTCGAAAGCCGCTGGAGCGACGGCTTTATGAACTGGCGCGCAAGCATTGCGGGGCGCAACCGGTGTGGCGCGTGTCGGTGACGACGCTGGCCAAGAAGTCGGGTTCGGCGTCCCCGCGGCGCGTGTTCCGCGCGATGCTGCGCGAGATCATCGCCAAGGACAGCCTGCCCGATTACGAGCTGGTCGAGGAAGAGGGTGACCTCATTCGGGTGACGCCGCGCGGGGCGGTCATCGAGCCGGGCGAGGGGCCCAGCCTGAAGCCCGAGACACTGGAAGAGGCGCGCGCGCTTTTGCCGGGGGCGGATGTTTACGCTCTGGAGGCAGAGTGGCGCGTTGTCTGGGCAAGGACGGGGCGGCAGCGGTTGAGCTCGGCGGATCGGGCGTTTCTGGGGTGGGTGGCCAAACGAGTTCGCGGGTGACACAGGGGCTGGCAGCCCTTAAGCACCTTCTGGGTCACAAGTGCTTGTCGGGTTGCAGGAGGGCGTATCTTGGACATCAGGTTTGACGCCCTTGGAGCGTGTGATCTCGACGGGACGGGCGTTGTTCGGGAGATCCCTTCGGATTTTACGGAGAGCTCTATCACGGGGTCGTCTTTCGACCAGAATACGCTTTTTTACAGCGCTGTCTGGCGGCCCGGGTTATTTGGGGGCGCCGTTGCGGTCTTTGCCCCGCGCCTTTTGAACCTGGAGCCGTTTCTGACCGGAGACGGGGTGACGCTGGATGGTCATCGGGTGCGGGCTCGCCGCGTGGTGCATCGGATGGGAACCAGTGTTGTCTGGTTTCCTGCCCCACGGCCGCCCCGCGAGATTGGCGTGACGGTGGCCGGCCACCGTCTGACCGCGCCCGTTGCCGGGCCGCAAGACCGCGCGTTTTTTCGCGGCCTGAATACGATTGTGACGGTCTCAAAAAACAACGAACTTGCTTGGATCGAGGATTTTGCCCGTTATCACAAGGCGGTGCATGGGCTCCAGGCGATGCTGTTTTTCGACAACGGATCGGATGCCTATGCTCCGAGCGATATCGCTCAAACCCTGGAGCGGGCCGGGCTTGAGCGCGCGATGGTGATTTCGGTGCACAAATCATGGGGCGCGCGCGGGACGCTGCCCGATGGCAGCAGCGATTGGCGCGGGATGACGCTTCAGCTGTCGCTTCTGAATATTGCACGCCTTCGGTATCTGGCTGAGGCGCGCGCGGTGCTAAATTGCGATATCGACGAGCTGGTGTGGAGCACGGGGGGCTCTATTTTCGATCTGGCCCGGCGCAATCCACTCGGTTTCGTGCAGTTTCGTGGGGTGTGGCGGTGGGCGGAACAGCCTGAGGCGCGGCTTGTGCGGCATGCAGATCATCACCTGAGCATGGTGCCCGAAGCGCGCTGCCCGTCAAAATGGTGCCTGAACCCACGCGGACCGCTCGGCTGGGCCAGCTGGGAGGTGCATCGTCTTGCCCGATTGCCCTGGATGCGGGTCACGTCCGGGACGAACGGGGCGGGGTTCTGGCATTTCCGGTCGATTTCCAAGAACTGGAAGACGAGCGGCCACCGGACCGGGTTGCCCAAAGACGTGAAAGAGGATCCCGCCCTTGCCAAGGCGTTTGCGGCCGCGGGCCTTTTGCGTCCTGAACCGTGACAGGATCGGGCCAGCCTGCTAGGTCGCGATCACGCGGACCCATGTCGTGCAGTCCAGTCCGCAACAGGAGAGAAAATGCTGCAACGCGCGCATCTTAAAGCCCTGATGCCCACTCCTCTGCGGCGGGGTTTGGAGCGCGTGCGGCGGGC
>CAYWNJ010000039.1:768-10704 GCA_964459535.1 uncultured Rhodobacterales bacterium | reverse complement strand
CATTCATCCAGTGTGGCAGCAAAGGTTTCAGCGTTCTGCGCGTGTTTTCGTCTTGAATGCCGTCTTTGATCAGGCCCAGGATCTTGCGGTCTTCTTTGCTTAGCGCCTTCTTCGGCCAAGCGGGTTTCAGGGTGCTGGCTTGGTCAAAGCCAGAGAGCCATGCGCCCGGATCTTTCGCCTCGCGCATCGTGACCGCGACATCCTTGTCGAACATAGCATCCCTGATCGTGCCAAAACGCAGCATTACAAGATCCAGCAGCCGCTGCATGCTGCCGTCGCCTCTGGTGCGCAGGCCTGTCATCAAATGCGGCAGCCAGACATCGGGCGTCGTGAATTCCGGGGCGATCATAACGGCGGTCAGGTAGCCGTTTAAGCCGTCGCTGCTGAGATCCGAGCCTTTGAGCAGCCGCGCCATCTCACCTTTGCCTTCTGGCGCGACTTCGTCGTCATCTTCCAAGGTGTCCTGCACCGCAGGAGCACCTTCACCTTCCGCGACATCCAGGGTGAGCGCGGCGATCATTTCAAAGATCGGGATCTTTTTCAGTGCACGTCCGGCCTCAAGGCCCAGAACAACCGCTGCAAATCCGCGCCAAATCGGGTCTTCGGCGTGGCGCAGAACCTCTGCTGCGCGGGCGAAGATCATCGCCCAGTGATCCCGCTCTGCTTCGAGCGTGGCCCACACGGCCTTTTCCGCTTGGTGTTCGGTCTTTGCGGCATCCAGGGCATCCGTGAGCTGTGCGTTCGAGATAAACCAGCTTTGAGCGATGTCGAAATATGTCGGCCAATTGATGCTTTGGCTGATCATCCGTCCACGTTTCTGTGACGTCAAGTTAGCCACCAGCCCATCCGGGTCCGCAATATCGCTTGGGCGTATCGGTAAATGTTCAGGGGTGGCGTGCTGTAGATCTAACATCTGCGCGACCTCCAAAAGCCCAGGCGCGGGCGGCAGATGATCCGCCAATGCACGCGCCAGAACTGGCGGCAGGAAACTGGGAGGCACGTCGATTGTGCCAACCCCCTCTTCGATCTGCGCCTGCAGTGCGCGTTGCTCAGTCGCGCTGTCGCACGGGATCGCGTAGGCGTCTTTCACACCATGCCCCGATTTGATCAGCAGCATGGCAACAGCTTTTTCGCTGCCCCGGCTGACCGAAGCAGCGAGGCTTTGACTGCCCGTGCCGTCCGGGAGCGAGATCATCATGCGATGGACGCTCCAAGGCCGTGGGGGCGTTCCGCCGCTCGCCTCAGATCGTAAGGCAGCTTTGATGGTGCGGTCCAAAGCCTCTTGCGCGGCATCCTTGGGCAGCCAGTTCCGGATTTGGATCAGATCGGACAGAACAACGGCGTTGATCCCGCCAGCCTCCGTCAGGGCTGCAAACCCCTGCGCGGCTGCATGGCGCAGCTCTGGTGTCGGCGCGAGCAGGAAGAACCGGCCCACGTCCACATGCGCGGGCTGCCCATTGCGGATCATCTCAAAGACAAAAGCTTGCGCTGGCTCATCCGGCATTGCGCTTAGGGCTTCTGACAGTACCGAAAACGCCGCAAATCCCTTGGCCTCTTTGGGCAAGAGCTCATCCAATAAATCGGCAATATCGGGCGTCCCAGTTGCGTGCAGAGTCATGCCAGCAGGCGCGTCCTCTGGGCCAAGCCGGATCGCCTCGGGGACAGGCAGTCCAGCGCGGACAAAAGCCTGACACAGCCCCATCTTGTCTGACGATTCCAGCGAAGCGCTATGGGCGTGGATCCATCCCTCGACGGCGGCAAATGCCATGTTGGCACCAGCTTCATTATTCTCGCGGTCCATACGCATGCTGTCCAAAACCGCACAGATCAACTGCAATAGTTCGTCGGTCACACCGTTCTGCAGAGTATCGAACAGCCCGGACACTGCCTCCGCCTGCGTGGCTATTGGTGCGGTCCATGCCTCGACCCAATCGCGTATAGCCTGATCATCGCCCTCTGCGGGGCACGTCGCCAAACAGGCTTCGATAATATCCGACATGTTTGTTCCCCGACCTTCCTTGTCCTGAGGACATTATGGTTGGAAAAGCAGGGCTACAACTGCCATTGTCAGTTGGGGCGTGTGGGGTGGGTGGTCTTGAAACTGCTAAACGGATGGCGCGCAATATTCTTTGAGTCAACGCAAGCTCTTTTGACGCAAGTTTCTCTTTCCGCTTAGAGAGATGTGATAAAATAATTGGACACAAGCGCGTGAGCGCACGCGCCATTCTTTCATTCTTGAACTATGATTGACGCCCCAGCCGGATACGACTTCTACGCAGGTCAGCGCATGCCGACGGATGACGTCCTCGAACAAGAAGGTCGGCGCCTGATGGAACGCGTGTGGAAATATGGTGCTACGGCCATGTCGCGCGAGGCGTTGATCTACATCGCGCGCGACTTGCGGACGGGGGAGATTGCGAGCCGGCCTGGGTTTTTGTCAGGGTCAAACAAGAAACGGCGACGCAAGCGTGAAAAAATCGGTTGATCACTCTCTGGCTTGGGACTTTTCAATGCGTTCTATGGCTTTATTCCGAATTAGTGCGACCCGTTCTTGGCCTCGGACAAAGCCAAGCTCTGCCCCTTCAGTGAACTCCAGCGCAAAGTCTTTCTGATTTGGTTCAACAAAAGGCGGGGGCGCGGGGATCTCCGCTTCGCCCCGGAGCGCGGCGTTCATACCTGCCGCATATCCAATATCAAATGCATCTTTCTTGGCCATAAGGTCGCCCCCATTTCACTGCCGAGCATTACACCGGAATTGAAAAAAGCGGTCAGGAACGGAGTTCCGTCCCTCGTTCGTGGTGAACGTTCGATTGCACAAGGATTGCTGAAGGTGTTCCCCCCAATATCCTAGAGGGTGAAGTATGGACAAATCCTGGACGGCTTGCGCAGTTGATCTCGGCCCATCGCGCCGATGATCATCAAATCGATGTCGCGGAAGGCTCCAACCTTCAGGCAGTTGATGGATTACATTGCCAGAGGATCGGATCCTGTTTCCGGCTCCGCGTTTGTGAGGAATGTTTATGCCAGCGGGGCGGACCGATCGGCAGTTGTTGGACAGTTTCTGGACAATTACCGGTATTTGCCAGAGCGTAAGGGAGGCAATGCGCTGTATCATGAGGTGATCGTGTTAGAACCGCAGGGCCATCTAGCGCCAGAAGTTATCGAACGCGCCTTGCACGATTTGGCAGAACGATATTGTGAGATGCGGGCGCCGCGACAGTTAGCTTGGGGACGGGTCCATCACGACACCGATTTTCCGCATATTCACCTGATGATCTCTGCCAACGAGGTCAGGTCGGACGCCCGCGTACGGATGGAAAAGGCTTACTTCGCGAAAGTGCAACGCGATCTTGAGCGATGGCGCGGTGATCACCTGCCGGTGTTAAATGCGCGTGTCGTTTACGGTCATGAGGCCCTCAAGAAGACGCCCAAGCAGCCCAAACAGGAAGGGGAAATGGTCCGGCGTGTGGGGGAGCCGTCTGAGAAGCAATGTGTTTTTGAGATGGTGCGGTCTGTTTTGGCTGAGGCCAAGGATCGGGATCAGGCCAAGGCACTGCTCACGGAAAAGGGTTTGAAGCTATATCAGCGCGGCAAGACTTGGGGTGTTGTCACCAAAGATGGGCGTCGATATCGCCTGCGCACCTTGGGTATGGCCGACACCTTCGACGCGTTGCCTGAACGAGCGCTCACCCCCAAAACAACGAAAGAAGCTGACACGCGCGCGACCGACCTTATGCGCCACCGCCTGGATCAAGCGACCCGTGAAGAGATTGATGGCTTTGAGCGGGAGTAACGCAGCGGAGGGCGGAACTCCGTCCCTGATGTCATCCTCTGATCATCGCTACCCCAAGCTGGCCTGCACAAACGGGTGCAGAGCTGGACGCCGGCTTGGGAGAAACGAAGATGGGTGCATTCAACAAAGGCTTTCTAAAATTTCTGATTATCCTGTCACTGCTGCCCCTGATCCCGGCTTTTCTTTTGGCGCTGACCCCGCCCGGGTTGCTGCTGGTGGCGGTGATCGCGTATTTCGTTTGGCCGACGTTCCGGCGCGGTGTGGATTCCGTATTTGGCGGTCTGGCGCGTGGTGTGACACGACTTGTGGGCAGCATATTTAAGGGCGCGCTTTGGCTGGTCGCTTTGCCTTTCCGGGGACTGTTTGTCTCGGCAAAATGGCTCTCGGGCGTCTCGACACCGCCAACCCGGTTTATGGGATGGTTTGAACGCGCACGGCTTTTGATGTCTTCCAATCAGGGACCGCTCGTGGATGGACGGAAATCGCGCCTGTCGGAAGAGGCTGGCTATGAGAGTATCCTGGTGCAAGGCGGTATGGGACGCGGAAAGAGCTCTACATTTGTCTTGCCCAATCTGCTGTCGCCGCCATCCTCTAAACCGAGCCTTGTGATTTCGGATACGTCAGGTGAGCTCTATCAAAAGAGTTCCGGGTATTTGGCCCGGCAAGGTTACGTGATCCGGGTGTTGAACCTGATGGATCCGACGCGATCAGAGACCTATAACCCGCTAGCTAACCTCTCGGCACCGCAAGATATCGCAGAACTTGCGGGCACCCTGGTGAGGTCGGCCAATGGCCGCACGGCTGGTGGGGCCTCAAAGGATCCGTTCTGGGATCAAGCGGCGGAGAAACTAATCCGGATTATGGCGCAATGTCTGATCAATCGGCAGGACCCTGGGCTGATGAACCTCGCCAACCTTCGGCATTTGATTGCGAGTTTTGATGCCCATGTCGCGCCGAAAGGTCAGCTGGGCAAGATTGATCAGTTTGTGCTTGATAGCACCAAGGGTGATCCAACGACGTTCTCCGCCTACCGCGCCTTCGTGAACGGCAATCTGAAGACGATCCAATCCGTGTTAATGTCGGCGGATGTAGCACTGGATCCGATCGCGATCCCCGAACTGGCCGCGTTAACAGCGACCAATTCCGTCGACTTCGCTGAACTGCGCCAGCGGCCCGCGGCGCTCTATGTCATGGTGAACCAGACGCAGATGGATCACTACGGGTTTTTGCTAAACCTGTTCTACGCGGACCTGTTCAAATCCCTGCTGAAGAATGAGCAGAACCCGGGCAATCCGGTCTGGCTGTTCCTCGACGAGTTCGGGCATCTGCAGATCAGCGGGTTTGAAGTCTTTGCCACCACCGCGCGCAAATACAAGATCTGCTATGCGCTCTTTCTGCAATCCCTTGCGCAGCTTGAAGCCCGCTACGGGCGCATGCACGCCAGCACGATTATCGACGGGCTGGGGACGGAGATTTACCTTCCCGGTACATCGTTAGAGACCGCGCGCAATCTGGAGTCCCGGCTTGGCCGCACTGCCAAAGCGCCCCTGATGGCCGCCAATGACATCATTCGCATGAAGGACAACGAGGCGCTGATGCTGCATTCAAACCGTCTGCCGATCTTGCTGAAGACCAAACGCTACTATCAGCGCAGTGATCTGAAATGGCGCGCATCCCGCAAGCCTGCGCTCTTGCCATCACATGCCGCGCAGCAACCGACGTTGATCCAGCTTTGAGGGGTGACAATGACACAGGACTTCTTGAAAGATGCCGAAGTGCGGGGCTTTGAAAGCGGTTGGTTTGATGGGCTGCATTCCTGTCCCAAACAGCCACGCCCACCGTTGGGGCCCGGTCTTTTTGACGTTAGTTACCTGCGGGCATTCAAGGCCGCGTATCTTGATGCCTATGACGCCGCGCGCAAAGAACTGGACCGCAAAGAAAGCCTCTTGAAAATCCGCGTCCACCGTGACGCGCAAGTGAAGGAGCGGGATGATGTTTGAACGTCAAGCACGGCAGAAAGGGGAGCGGGACGGTCGAGCGGATGCGGAATTGTTGCGCCCACGCAGACCGCGTCCCTCGTTGCGTCTGGCATTGCTTTCGAACGGCTACCGAGATGCCTACCTGGTGGCATACAAAAACGCCTATGACAGGATGGAACGACGCTTTGAGAGCCAGCGATCGAACGAACTGAAGCAAAGTGCTCGGCTGATCGATGGCGCAAGGCTACCTGCGAACCACAGTTTTGATCGGGGGTGGCGCGATGGGTTTGATGGCAAAGATACGCCGCCGGAGCGTCTTTCTTATGATGATCTCCGAGCCTACGAACGTGGACACCGCCTAGGTGCCCAGCAACGGGACTATGAGCGGTCGAACCAGCTGCGCCAAAGTGCACGACACCAGAACCGCGCCAGATCGCAAGGTCAATCTCGGTAGCGCAATCCGAGCGGAGCGAAGCGAGCACGGAGAAATTGCGCGACAAAAAAGGAGCAAATTCTTTGAGTCAATTTGGTGTTCAGGTATCATAATTGAACATGAACATCCCAAACCGGCTGCCGAAGATCACACAAGATCAGATTGCTGCACTGCGTGCGCGGGTGGTTGCAACCGAGGAACGCATCGAACACGCTCAGACGGTCGACCTGACACGTCCCAACATCCTTCTGTGGAACAACATTTGCCGCGTCAGAGGTCGGGTTACTCAACGATCCTAGCGCATGCCAACCAACCCATCGGCCACGGCACCGCGTTTTGGTGTGGCCCTTCTGCGTGTCTCCACGGACAAACAGATGCAGGAGGGGCAGAGCATCGACGCGCAAAGGCGCAAGGTCGACTTCATGGCCAAACGCCAGCAAGTCGATGTGGTCCGCTATTTTGTCGAGCACTATACTGGCAGCGTTGCGAACCGTCAGATTCTGAACGAGCTCTTTGCCTTCCTAAAAGACAACCCGGACGTCACGGTCGTTTATGTTGGCGATATCGACCGTCTGACCCGTGGTGGGACCGAAGTCTATCTTGCCCTCAAACGCCAGCTTTATGAGATCGGCGTAAACCTTGTCGACACCACTGGCATCATTCAACCGAGCCGCAATCGTCTTGAACACTTGGACGTAGAATATGGCTGGGCGGTTGAAAGCCCGAGCCATTACGCCGAGATCTTCATGGCTGAAAAGGCGCGAGCTGAGCGCTCCGATATTTTGGTGCGTACGGTTGCGAGTGCCATCCAATTGACCCGTGAAGGTTATCAAGTGCGCCCCGCGCCCTATGGCTACCGCAATGTCAAAATCTCAACCGCTGACGGGAAGAAAAAGACAGTAATGGAACCGCATCCGGATGAGGCTGGCTTTATACGCCGGATTTTCCAACTACGCGCCGAGGGCAAAACCACGGACGAACAGATCGCCCAGCATATCAATGCCACGGGCTACCGGTCCCGCACCCGCCGTATATTTGATCAGAAAACGCGCAAAGTCGTGGGACAAACCCAGCACACGCCGATGACGCCAAAGCAGCTCCAGCGGCTGGTCAGAAAGCCGATCTATTGCGGCATCCGGCTGGAGGCGTGGAACAATGGTGAAGCGGTCGAGGCGCAGATCGAACCGTTGGTGTCCGTGCACCTGTTCAACGCCGCCAACCGAGGCGAGGTGGTGGTCACGAAAGACGCCCAAGGCAAGCCCAAGATCAAAACCAACCAAACGAAATACAAAAACCACCGCCAGAACGCGGATTTCCTACTGCGTCACGTTGTGTGTTGCCCCCATTGTGGAAAACCTATGCTGGCCTCGAGATCCAAAGGGAAATCCGGTAAATATTTTGGCTATTATCATTGCAGCCGTGGCCACCCCTATTTTGGTGTGTCCAAGGCTGAGTTCGAGACGACCGTTGCCAAGTACTTAGATGGCCTCCAAGCTAAGCCCGGGTTCTTGGACTTGTTTCGGGAAGTCGTGCGCGATGTCTGGATCCAGAAAAACCGTTCCATCCACGAGCAGGACAAAGCCGTAGATGATCAGATCGCGCTCCTCAAAACGAAGCAGGCGGGAATCCTCGACATGTTGCCCACCTGCCAAAGCCCAATCGTGCGCGCGCGGCTTGAAACACAGGTCGAAGAGCTTGAGACTGCCATCGAAAACGCCAAATCAGAACGCATAGGTGCGGGCGTTAAAGAGACGGAAATCGACCGGTTCTTTGCAATTGCGAAAAACATAATGGAACACCCCAAGCGGCCTGTCTTCGATGCAGTCACCAAGCCGGAAATCGAGAAACATTGGGGTCACATCTTCGAAGTGCCTCCAAGCTTCGCAGAAATCAAAAATGGAACACCCCAATTGACGCTTCTGTACCGGCAAAACCGCGATTTTGCCGGCGATAAAGATCAGTTGGTAGCCCACACGTCCCTGCACTGGAACACCTTTGAATGTTATTTACAGTCGGTCATTCGTTAAGATCAGCGGGCTCTATCGCCTTCGTTTCATCGGTTGGGTCTGCCAAGTCCAAATACCGCTCAAACGCCGAACCTGCGATCCCGTAGAGGTGATCCAGCAGCGCGTCTAAATCGTCGTCAGAATAGTTCCGGCCGACCATGCCGAGCATTTTACGGGCCGCCGAAATAGAGATGCGTTTGGATTGGCGTGACGCTCCATCACCATCAGTTTTGTGTGTCATTTTGAGAGAATTAGTGTGCCGCGCAGGGTACAAAATCGAGTCTTCGCCTAATCGCAGGATGGCAAGCCCTCCTTCATGAAATGTTCATGAAGCGCACAAAAAACGGGGCGCTGGTAAGACGCCCCGTTCAGGATCATGGCTGCGGATTGCCTTAAATCGCGGCTTTCATGGTGGAGACCATGGTTGCGCCGACTTGGGCCATAAAGCCCCTCAGCGCGCCGCCATTGGTGCCCACCACATGCACCTGACCATCGCTGGCAAGGCGCGAGAGCGTCGCCTGGTTCGCGTCACTGCCATATGCCACCGCGGTGACATTGGCCCGCTCTTGCAGGTCTTGAATGTTTGCATCCGTGACGGAGGCTTGCCCGTCCGAAAGAAACAAGACCTGCGGCTGCAGAAAGTGCCAGCCATCAGGATTGGGCTGCGCTTTGAACGCATCGATCTCGGCGATCGCCTTTTTGAGCGGGCTGTCAAAGTTAGTGCCGCCTGAAGCCACCAGATTGAGCGCGGGCACGGAGGTGACAGGCACCGCCGAACACAATACCGACGAGCCATGGTTGAAGGGCAGGATTGTCACCCGGAACCCATCCTTGTTGTCCGCATCGCCTAGGGCGGCCAGGATCGAGGCCATGGCCAAATCCAGCTCCATGATCTTTTCGCCCGCCATAGACGAGGATTTATCGAGTAGGAAAAGCACGTGTTGCTTCACGTTTGAGGCCACGCCCGAGGGCAGCTTCTTTTTGACCGTAATGGCCAGTGGCGGCAATGTCGGTGCGGGCGCGCTGCCTCCTGCTGGCATCGTGGCTGGCTGCGTTTTGGCCTGGCCCAGCGGGAGCGTTGCGCCTGCATTGGCGGTGGTGTTGAGATTGATGGTCATCGAAATCTCCTTTGCTTCTGAGATGAACCAAGGATGAAATACCGCGGCGCTTGACCCCTCATCAGGGACGGAGTTCCGCCTCCTGATTTCCGCCGCGATCTGTGAACCTTGAAAGGCACCTCACCAATGGAGCGTGCCATGACCCAACTCGTCAAATTCCCTGTCGATCAAGACTTCAAAGCCCGCCTGCAGCGGACGGGTTTTGATCTGGATGATCCAGATTGCCGATATCCCACACATAACGACTTTGCCGACAGGCTGCTTGGGCTGCGCAAGATGTCCCGCGGCGGGAAAGCCGCCCAGCTTCTGTCCGACCGAACCGGGCCCGCGGCACCGGAGCGCCAGCGTCTCCTCGCTTGGCTTGCCCCCGGCTTGGGCGCGATTGGTTGGCCGGAGCCTGCGGTCGCCGACATGCATGAGCCGACATATCTGCCAGCGATTGATGCCGCGCCATCACCAACGGCGCTTCGAGGGGGCGATCTGGAGGCACTGCTGACCGGCATTGATCTGAGCAATCCGATCTGGGCGCTGGCGCTCGGAGGCGCTTTGCTTATGACCCAGACGATCGCACTGTTTCAGCGCCGTGCGCTTCTTAAAACCACTAAGG
>CAYWNJ010000039.1:0-758 GCA_964459535.1 uncultured Rhodobacterales bacterium | reverse complement strand
TGATTGCGCCTTCGCAGCTGGAACTCTTCGATGAAATCGAGGACACCTTCCCGACAGAGCCCGCGCCACCCGCTCTCTCACCTTGGCAAGTGGATGCGGAAACCCGTCAAGGTCAGGTGCGCAGTGAGAACCAGGATGCGCTTTCAGTTGTCCAGTTCGACGATGGCTCTGCTGTCCTCATCGTGTGTGATGGCGCGGGTGGTGTCGGCGGCGGACGCGAGGCCTCGCAAAGCGCGGTTAAGGCAATCGAGGCCGCTTTGCGAGCGGCAAAAGTATCTGCCCAACCGTTGGAGATCACAGATCTCGAAGCGGCCATTGCGGTGGCGCGGCAGGCCAGCGTCGACGAAAAACAGCCCGGTGTCACCACCGCTTTGATTGTCTCATTAAGCGGTCGTGAGTTGCGCTATGCCACACTTGGTGATGGTGCAGTCACAGTCGTCTGGCCCGATGGCATGGTCAGTCAGGTCCAGGTCCCGCACCACACGCTTGGCAAGCCCAGGAATGAGATCGGTGCCTATATCGGTGGCGGATGTAATGTGCCCGCGCGCACCGGCTGCCTGCGGCTGGAACCGGGCTGCTTTGTCCTCGCGATGAGTGATGGTGCCAGCGATCTCTTGGACCCGATGGATATCGCGCGCCATCGGGCGGAGCTTACAGATATCACCGGACTGGCAGAGACGTTCCTGGCTCATCTTGAAGCGGCCAAAGACGAAGAGACCGGCGGTTGGCTGCATTCCGACAACATGACCCTTGCGATG
>CAYWNJ010000038.1:0-10884 GCA_964459535.1 uncultured Rhodobacterales bacterium | reverse complement strand
TTCGAGGCAAAGCCGAGAGGAAGCGAATTTGAATTCAATTTAACAAAACGCGCTCTAAGGCCCTGCTGCTCCGCGCGCTGGGGCCTGCGCCGCGATTTTCACGATATCGACGTTCTTTCCATTTGCCGCCAAAGCCACCTCGCCCGCGCAGAGGCGGAGCGCATCCTCGCCAAAGACTTCACGCCGCCAACCTTGAAGCGCGGGGATGTTCCGCTGGCCCGCCGCCAGCGCGTCCAGTTCCGCCGCGCTGGCTATAAGCTTTGCGGCAACGCCCTCTTGCTCGGTCTTCGCCTTGAGTAAGACGCGCAGCAAATCGGCCAAGGCAGGGTTGACCTGCAACTTCTCCCGGCCCGCTCCAATCTGCGGCATATCAGAGGGGTCCATTGCAGTCGCCCGGGCGATCGCGGTCAGGATCCCCTCTGCAATATCGCCTTTGCGGGCCTCTCGCAAAAGGAGGCGTGAGCGGCCAAGCTCTTCCATATTGGTTGGCTTGTTCCCCGCAAGTTCAACAAGCGCGTCGTCTTTGAAGATGCGGTTACGCGGAATATTTCGGCTTTGTGCGAGCTCCTCTCGAAACGCGGCAAGCTCGCGCACAATCGCCAAGAATTTCGGGGTGGTCGAGCGTGTCTTCACCCGCCGCCAAGCCTCTCTGGGTGCGGTGATGTAGGTCTCTGGGCTGACCAGTGTATTTAGCTCTTCTTGGAGCCAGCGCGCACGGCCAGATTTCATTAATTCCTTTGAGAGATACTCATAAATGACGCGAAGATGGGTGACATCTGCCAGCGCATAGCTTTGCTGTGCGGCGCTAAGCGGGCGGCGTGACCAATCGGTAAAACGCGAGGATTTATCCAAATTGGCTTTGGCCACTTTCCGCACAAGGGTCTCATAGCCCACTTGCTCGCCAAAGCCGCACACCATTGCCGCAATCTGCGTATCAAAGAGCGGCTCAGGAAAAACGCGGGCATCCACAAAGAAAATTTCAAGGTCTTGCCGCGCTGCGTGGAAAACCTTGACCACGTTTTTATTGCGAAACAGGGCATAGAGCGGTTCTAGGGATATTGCATCGGCCAACGGATCGACCAAAACAGCACCATCATTACCTTGCCCCGGCATTGCGAGTTGAACGAGGCAGAGCTTTGAATAATAGCTCCGTTCACGCAAAAATTCCGTATCCACTGTCACATAGGGATGACCCGCCGCAGCTTCGCAAAACGCCGTGAGCGCATCCGTCGTCGTTATGGTTTGCATCTGCATCCATTTATTATTTCACTCAACGCACTCTATACGAGTGCTCGCAAAAGTACCAGATGCTGTTAAAGATCGACCCGGCGTCGGTCATTGCGCACAAAGCGGCGCAGAACATGGGGATAGAGAAGATGTTCTTTGCGCAAAACCTTTGCGGCGAGGGTTTCAGTGGTATCATCGGTAGCGACTTTGACACGCGCTTGCCCCAGAATGGGACCTTCATCTAGCGCTGCGGTGACCTCATGCACCGTGCAACCATGGGCGAGGTCCCCGTTTGCCAAGGCGCGCGCATGGGTATTCAGGCCGCGATATTTCGGCAGCAAAGACGGGTGGATATTGAGTATGTGTCCGTCCCAGAGCTCTACGAAGTCTTTGGTCAAGACACGCATAAACCCAGCTAAGCAAATGATCTGCGGAGCATAGGGCTGCAGTGCGGCGTTTAACGCGTGTTCAAAACCGGCTCTATCTTTTCCAAAAACGCGGTGATCAACGATGGTGGTCGCGAGACCCTGTTGGCGCGCCCAGGCTATGCCGGGCGCCTCTGCAACGTTGGATAAAATGACAACGGGTCGTGCGTATTGGTGGCGTGCCATGTCTTGCACCAGCGCGCGCATGTTTGATCCGCCGCCTGATATCAGGATGGCGATGCCGATGCTCACATCAAAGTACCGCGATAGGTGACGCCTTTGCCTTCGATGACGCTGCCAATGACATAGACGCTTTCGCCCATCTCGTTCAGCATCGCGCAGATATCGGCCTGGAAGGATGGCGCGACGGCGATCACCAAGCCAATGCCTGCATTGAAGGTCTTAAGCAGTTCAGTTTCGCTCAGCCCGCCTTCTTTCGCCAGCCACTCAAACACAGGCGGAAGCGTCCAGGTGTCCAAGTCGATTTGAACACCTTGTTCGGGGCCTAGAAAACGCGGGACGTTTTCACTGAGCCCCCCGCCTGTAATATGCGCGATGCCCCGTACTCCTCCGGTTTCGCGCGCCGCCAGCGCTGGCTTGACGTAAAGGCGGGTTGGCGTCAGAAGCGCCTCACCCAATGTGCCCGCTGCCCAGGGACACTGCGCGCTCCATGCCAAGCCAGATTGAGCGACGATCTGGCGCACCAAAGAGTAGCCGTTAGAATGCACACCGCTTGAGGCAAGCCCCAACAAAATGTCGCCTTCTCTAACGCCCGAGGGCAAGGCCGTTCCGCGCTCAAGCGCTCCAACCGCAAACCCGGCCAGATCAAAATCACCTGCCGTATACATGCCGGGCATTTCGGCGGTTTCCCCGCCGATGAGCGCGCATCCGGCTTGCGCACAGCCCTCGGCAATGCCTTCGATGACCGAGGCGGCGGCTTCGACATCCAGCTTCCCCGTCGCAAAATAGTCGAGGAAAAAGAGCGGCTCGGCCCCTTGGCACACCAGGTCGTTGACGCACATCGCGACCAAGTCAATGCCCACCCCATTCACGACCCCGGTGTCGATGGCAATCCGCAGCTTTGTTCCGACCCCGTCTGTCGCAGCAACGAGGACAGGGTCGGCATATCCGCATTCCTTAAGGTCAAACAGCCCGCCAAAGCCCCCAAGTCCGGCCATAACACCAGGCCGTTTGGTGCGCTGTGCGGCAGGTTTAATGCGCTCAACCAGTGCATTACCAGCGTCAATATCGACGCCAGCAGATGCATAAGTCAGGCCGTTTTTTCCAGTGCGATCCATGCGCGCCCCCGCTTTAGAGCGTGTTTTGTTACATTGAATTCAAACGCGCTTCCTCTCGGCTTTGCCTCGAACGCGCATTTGAATACATCATTTTTTTGGTTAAACGAAACAAGCTTTAGAGGCGATACACCGGGCGCGCTGCGAGGTCCAGAAGCGTTAGCGTGCGGCTTTGAGCGCTTGGCGCTGGCCAAGCCCGATGAAGAAGCGAGCAATTAAGATATAAAAGATGGCAAAAACCATCCCGATTCCAACCAAAGCCCCGATCCCAAGCACTTCAAAGATCGGCGTAAGATCTAACCCGGTAATGCTTGCTATAATCGCGACCAAAGGTAGAGAGACGAGCACATTAATCAAAAAGCCGCCAAACGCGATCCGCCACATTTGGCCTTTGCTAAGCGCGCTGCCCGTTTTACGCGCATAGTTTTGTCCTGCGTCCATCGCGGGAACGATGATCGAAACAATGCCAAGACCAGAACCTAAGTCGATTCCAGCGAAAGACGCGAGCAGGCCAGCCGCAATCGCAAGGGCCACTAGGGTAGCTACAGTAACGCCTGCAAAGCGGATGAAAATCTGAGTGTTGGTCATGAAATCTCTCTCTTGGATTCGCGATATTTTAAATGGCTTATACCCATAACCGCCTTGACGCAAAAGCGTTGTGTCGCTAGCCACAGGCTCTAGGCGGGCCTGTAGCTCAATTGGTTAGAGCAGAGCGCTCATAACGCTTTGGTTGCGGGTTCAAGTCCTGCCGGGCCTACCAGATTTCAAGCGCTAAAGTCTGCTGCATTCCGGCAGCTTTCGTATGCGCTAATAGTATTTTGATAGATCCATACCGGCATAGAGCCCTGCGACCTCTTCTTCATACCCGTTAAACATCAATGTTGGAATACGTGGAGAGAAGAGGCCCCCGCCAATGCGCCGCTCGCTCGCCTGGCTCCAGCGCGGATGATTCACGGTTGGGTTAACATTACTATAGAACCCATATTCGCGTCCGTTGGCCTTGTTCCAGCTGGTCGGAGGTTCTGTTTCAGTCGCGGTGATGCGTACAATGGATTTGATCGATTTAAACCCATATTTCCAAGGCACGACCAGGCGCAAGGGCGCTCCGTTCTGATTGGGGATATCTTTGCCATAGATGCCCGTTGCCATCATGGTAAGTGGATGCATCGCCTCATCCATGCGCAAGCCCTCGACATAGGGCCAGTCCAGCACTGGATAGCGCACGCCCGGCATTTCATCAGGGCGCAGGGCGGTTTCAAAGGCAATGTATTTTGCTTGGCTTTGAACGCCTGCGCGCTCCAGCAGATCCTTGAGTTCAAAGCCATTCCACGGCACGACCATCGACCAGGCTTCGACGCAACGGAACCGATAGATTCGCTCTTCAATGGTCATCGAGGCCATTATGTCTTCGAAAGTGTAATCGCCGGGCTTGTCAACCAAACCGTCAATTTTGACCGTCCATGGCTGGGTTGTCAGCGTATGGGCATAACGGGCAGGGTCATCTTTTCCGGTGCCGAATTCATAGAAATTGTTATAGTTGGTTATATCCTCCCAACTGTTTGGCTCCAATTCGTCGGCGGACTCAGAGGCTTGGGCCGCGCCTGTCATCGCACCCAAAGCGGATATACCGGCGATGAGTTGCCGCCGGTTTAGATAGGCGCTCTCAGGTGTGACGTCTGCCTCTGTTAGCGTGTTCTTCCAGCGGTTGGCCATTTCAAAATCCTCTTTTGCTCTGCGCCTTGTCTAAGCCAAAGACTTCATAAGGGGGATAAAATTACGCGCTGTTCACGGGGATTTGGTAAGGTGTTACAAAGCGGGCTTCGGCGGGTGTATTGGTCTATCCACAGTGGAAATTTTCGAGCTTCGGCACTTTGGCTTTTGCTTGGAAGTCTGATTCGAGCGTGTATAGAGTGCCGCTATGATGACTTGGGACCGACAATTTGGAGACGCTTTGATCGATTGGTCAGTTCCCAGTCGACCCAAAGACGCGCCGCTTAGCGGTAGATATGTCTGCCTTGAACCACTAAACGCGGATCGTCATGCAAAGGCGCTTTACGCTTGTTATGCTGAGCAGGACGAGGTTTGGGACTATCTCCCCTATGGACCTTTTGCGACCTACTCCGAGTATCATAGTTGGGTCGCTGATGTTGCGGGCGCCGCCGATCCGTTCTTTTTCGCAGTGCGAAACTTGAAAAATGAGAGCTATGAGGGGGTCCTCAGCTTTTTGCGGATCACGCCTGAGTCCGGCTCGATTGAAGTTGGTCACATCAATTTTAGCCCGCGCCTACAGGGCACACCCCCCGCGACCGAGGCGTTATATCTAACGCTCGCTTGGGCGTTTTCTGCGGGATATCGGCGTTTTGAGTGGAAATGTGATGCGCTGAACCTTGCCTCGCGCCGTGCTGCGCAGCGTCTGGGTTTGAGCTATGAAGGGGTCTTTCGGCAGGCGACCATCTATAAAAATCGAAACCGAGACACGGCCTGGTTTGCCGGGATAGATGCCGAATGGCCTGCGTTGCAGCGCGCATACGAGACTTGGTTGGATCCGGTTAATTTTGATCAAGAGGGGCGGCAAGTTCAAAGGCTCTCTGAACTCACGCGCCCAATTCTTGTCGCGCGAGACCCTGCGCTAGAGCGCTAAATAGCGATGGGTTGGCTCAATCGCTCCTGGACCATGCCTGACAACTTGGCAGTCTCCAGCGCCGCGGGTCCGCCAACGGCCCGCTTGGCAGCCAGCGCCATCGCGGCTTGTTCCAAGGGTCGATCTTTGGCGCTTCGCGCGACGCCTGCGATGAACTGCGCGATATAGTCGAGCGTTTTTTCGTCTGACTTGTCCTCAAGAACATCTGCCACATGCGCCATATCATCCTGGAACGCGATTGGGTCGGGGTTAATCTTTTCGGCTGGAACAACCCGAGGGCCGACAGGTTGCCGCTCTGCGGGTAAACGGCTGAGGAGTAGCTCTTGGAAAAGGGCAAGCGAGTTGATCGGCTTGCCCATAAAGCCATCAGCACCCGCAGCGATCACCATCTCCTCGGCGCCGGTGTTCCCAGATGTCCCTAGGATGACCTCCGGCCTTGGCGTTGATTTCGCGAGGCTTTCGATCAGATCCAACCCGCTGCCATCCGGCAAACCTAAATCTATGATGACAACAGAAGGGCGATAGACCCGCAGATGACGCCGTGCCGCGCGCAAACTATCTGCGCGTCTAATCCGAGCGCCGGACCGCAAACAGAGTAGCCGCATCGCTTCGCACGCATAGCGGCTGTCCTCGATCACCAATACCGTAAGGCCAAGCAAGGGCCGCATCGCGCTAGGCCGCGGGAAATGGGTTTCAAACGGGTCTTCGTCCATGATTTGCCTCCGCCAATGTCTCGACTCAAGCCTAGTCAGCTATGCCTAATGATGGGTTAATTTGGCCGCCGAAACCTGACCCTTGAACACCGTGCAACAAGGCCTCATAACCGCCGCGACATCGACCCCAGAGGAGAGTGCCCATGATTGGCCGGTTAAATCATGTCGCCATCGCGGTTCCAGATTTAGAGGCTGCTGCGGCGCAGTATCGCGATGCGCTGGGTGCGCAGGTTGGCCCACCTCAGGACGAGCCGGATCACGGGGTGACCGTGGTCTTTATCGAGTTGCCAAACACCAAGATCGAGCTTCTCTACCCGCTGGGCGAAGCTTCACCAATCCAGGCGTTTTTGGAAAAGAACCCCTCTGGCGGCATTCATCATGTTTGCTATGAGGTGGAGGATATCCTCGCGGCGCGTGATCATCTCAAAGCCATGGGGTTGCGCGTGCTTGGCGATGGGGAACCCAAGATTGGGGCCCACGGGAAACCCGTCCTCTTCCTGCATCCCAAAGACATGAACGGAACGCTGACAGAGCTTGAGCAGGTCTGATGGGCATTACCTCAGCAATTGTGCTTTTTGCGGTTTTTTGGATCCTGACCTTTATGGTCATCTTGCCCTTTCGCGTGGAAACTCAGGGGGACAGAGGGGATGTGCTTCCAGGCACCCATGCGGGCGCGCCGCAAGTGCATCACCTTAAGCGCAAGTTTTGGATCACAACCGCGATTGCATTTGTGCTTTGGGCGATCACATCTGGCGTGATTATTTCAGGGGTTATCGAGGCGCGGGACTTTGACTTTTTCAACCGTATGGGTCCGCCCGCTGAAGCTGATGAAATAAGTGGGTAAATGTGGCCACGCCAAGGACAGGGATCACCAAGTTCAATAAGGGAATGCTAAGCGGCATTGCCATCAAAATCCCGGCCAGCCAAATCGTGCCCGAGTGCCGCGCGCGCATCCGCTTGGCTTCTATGCGCCCGATGCGGCGCATGGCTACCAAGGTGAAATACTCTCGGCTCAGCAAATAACCGTTTAGGGCCCAAAAGACCAAAGGCGCGGCGATATTGAGAATTAGATACGCGATCAGAGCAATTAGGTTTGCTGCGATCAACACGCCAAGAAAACTGAGCGTATCCCGCAGCGCCTCTGTAAAGGGCACGCTATTTGCGGCGGGAAGGTTCGGATAGTGGCGATCCTCAACCGCCTGCGCCACTCTGTCGAGGAACATTGAGGTGATGAGGGATGCGACCGGCACCATCAGAAAGGTCGACAGCGCCAACATCAATACGGCCGACCCCCAGCCCACGAGATTGGGCAGCCACGTGATTTCGCCGAACGATGTCGAAACGCTGTCGGGCGTGATCCATCCGACAAAGGATACAAAGCCAAAGGTGAACCCGGCCAAAAGAGCTATCGTTAGGAAAATACCAAAAAAGATAACGCGGCGAAAACGTGGGTCATCGAATTGACCAAGCGCTGATGCGAAACAAGAGAAGATCATGAGGACAGCCAGGTCGTTATGTTCTGAATATCGGGCCGGGGTCGCTCGGGCGGCGCCACTGTCTCGGTCGCGATATGCACAAAACCTGCGATGCGTTCATGCTCTGCGAGGTCCAGTGCTTGGGCCATAAAGCCGCGATCATGGCTTGGCCATCCGCTCAGCCAATTTGCCCCCCAGCCTGACGCTAGCGCCGCGTTCAAGAGCGACAAGCACACGGCTCCGGCCGAGTAGGTTTGCTCAATCGCGGGGATTTTTTCGACAGCACGCTGCACCTCGATAACCGCGACGGCCAAATGCCCTTGGTCAAACTGGCGGCGACCCTTTTCTATATCTTCGGGCGATTTGCCCAAAGCCTCCCCCCGGGTTTGTGCGATTTGGGCAAGGCGCGGCATCGCGTTTGCTTCGATGACGATAAAGCGCCATGGTTCTAACTTACCATGATCCGGGCAGCGTGCCGCCATGGTCAAAAGCTTTTCTAGCTGGGCGCGATCAGGCACAGGCGCGCTGAGTGTCTTTGCGGGTCTGGAACGGCGCGCCTTTAGGAATTCCAGGGCAGACGGGTTGGCTTGGCTCATATGTTAATATCCTTTACATCTATCTTGAGACGCGGCGCGCGGAATTCAAGGGGCCAGCAGTGAAAACGCATGTAGGCTTTGTATAAAGTGCTCAATCTTAGACCTGAGGTACCCGGCGGTTATTTGGATAGCGCCGCTTCTGCTGCGTGGAATATATATAGCCTAACGACTGAGTTTTGATATCAATCTTCAAACGTTTCCGCTTCGCTTAAGCCGACCGAGGGTGGCGCGGTACGCGCCGCCCGTGGGGGCGGTCGGCGCGTTGCCATCCTGCGGATGGCTGTGGGCTGAGCGGATACAGGATCAAAATTCAGTCGTCAGGCTATATCGTCGGGGCTGTGTGCCTTAGGTTTGAGGTTAGACGCTTTAGAAGCCAAGTTCACCGGCCATGTGATCAATTTCTGATTTCAAGAACGCGTCAAACCGCGCGCTGGGTTGCCGTATCACGAAAGCCTCGCCAAAGGGATCGGGCACGGAGATTGAGGCATCAGAGAGCGCTTCAAGCGCTGCATGGGCACAAAACGGCACATAGGCTTCTGAATATCCGCCCTCATGTACCAAAACCAACCGGCCCGCGCATAGACGCTCTGCCAAGGCCTTGATCTGCAAGGTCATCTGCCGAAACGTGTCCGCTGTGGCGAGCATGCGCGCAAGCGGGTCGATGACAGATGCATCATAGCCGGAGGCGACAATGATCAAATCTGGACCAAAGGCTTCGATGGCCGGGCAGGCAATCCGCTCCATCGCATGAAGATAAGCCGTATGGCCAGCCCCTGCGGGCAGCGGCAGGTTCAGATTGAACCCCTCACCTGCGCCGCGTCCGCGATCTGCCAAGGCTCCGGTATCTAGCGGATAGTTGCCCTCTTGGTGAAAGCTGATGGTCAGGACGTCGGCGCGATCATAAAAGATGGCCTCAGTTCCGTTTCCATGATGCACATCCCAATCCAACACCGCGACTTTTAGCGATGGGTTGCCCACTTTCGCAGCCTCAATTGCGATGGCGATATTCGCCAAGAGGCAGAACCCATTGGGAAAATCAGGCAAGCAATGATGTCCCGGTGGGCGCGACAGTGCGTAAGCGTTTGCGTGGTCGCCCTCCAGAACAGCGGCAACTGCGGCTACGGATAGACCTGCAGATAAGGCCGCAATGTCAAACCCCCCTTGTGCAAACGGGGTCCGGCGTCCCAATTCCCCGCCGCCATTATCCGACAGTTGCTTGAACTCCGAGAGGTACGCTTCGGGATGCACTCTTGACAGCATCTCCCAGGTCGCCTCAGGCGCAGAAGAAAACTTGAGCGTCTTTGCCAGGCCACTTACATAAAGCAGGTTTACCAGGCGCCGCTTGGTCTCCGGGCTTTCGGGCAGGCCGCCCGCAGCGAGAGGCTGCACAAACCCGCCAATCGGAAGGGTAAAAGCGTAATTTCCACCCGCATGCCAAAGCGTTCGCTCGTCATGATAAAATCCCGTTGTCATCAAAGCCTCCACATCTCGCTGCCGCAGATTGGCCGGGCACGCACCGACTGTCTATAGCCATCGCGCGCTGGCATGACGCCAAGCGCACAAGACAGCAGGCTGATTCGAGCTTGCGGCCCAATTGGCTTAGCTGCGCTTTTCCGCGATGAGGTCTTGCATTTGGTCATAGGGGATAAAGCCGCGCACCAACTCATCTTCGAACACAAATGTTGGTGTTCCCGAGATTTTTAGCTGCTGCGCGAGATTTCGCGTTGTGCGGATCTGATCCGTGATATCCTCAGCCCCCATTGCGGCCTCTATATCGCTCCAATTCAGTCCGAGGCTTGTCGCCATGCGGCGCAGGCTACGCGATGAAACCTCACCATTAAAGGCCATGAGGGCATCTCCAACCGCCTTATAAGCGGTATCTCCAGCCACCTTGCGCGTTGCGAGGGCAAAGCGGGAGGCTTCCATAGATTGCTCTCCCAATATTGGAAACTCTTTGACGATCAGCCGAATGTTCCCATCACTTTCAAGGAGTTTTGCCAACTCACCATGGGCGCGTTTGCAATATCCACACTTATAGTCAAGAAACTCAACCAAGGTGATATCGCCATCAGGGTTTCCGCCAACCCAAGACTGACCATCGTCGAACAGAGCCTGCGCATGTTGCGTGACGAGGTCAAAATCGGCGCGTGCTTCGGCCTCGGCTTGGCGCGCTTCTAAAATCCGCACGGCTTCAAAGATAACTTCAGGATTTTCCAAAAGATAAGAGCGCACCTGAGCGCCAAAGGCGGCGCGCTCTTCCGGGCTCATCTGCTTGAGATCTAAGGCCGAAACCGGCGCCGCCATAAGTAGGGCGAAGAGAAGGAAAGCCAGACGTATCATTACGTTATCTCCGTTTTGCGGCGCGTTCTGATGCAATCAACACATCTTGCGCCCGTTGCCAAGGGCCAGACCCGGTGCTTAAAAGACCGCTTGCGCGCTTTGCATGAATACCAGCGTCTTTGAGGCGGCCCTGCAAAGCATAGCGCTCTGCCGTGATCAGAGCCGCCATGCC
>CAYWNJ010000037.1:0-10921 GCA_964459535.1 uncultured Rhodobacterales bacterium | reverse complement strand
ATTCGAACTGCCGTCGGATGCCGCTGGTCTAAAGCCGGGTGCTTTAAGTTTCAGGCTTGGCGCTCCACCACGAAAACGGCCAAGAGCTTACAGGCCCCCGCGCGCTGACGGACGGGTGGACGCGCTCGGAGGGATCAAGGCCCACCGGGCGTGCCAGGCGCGTTGGGAAAATGCCAGCATATCCGCGCCAGGTTCCAACCGACGGGGCCGTGGCGTCGCGGCGATAGCGGGCTTCCCAGCGCTCTGGAAGGGGCAGGCCGACCGCTTGAGCGCGCTCCATCATCCAGACAAATGGGATATTTGACAGCGGGCGCGCTGCGTGAAAGCCACCCAAATTGCCGCCAACATCCCCGTGCGATCCGCGAAACCACATCTGGATCAATTCTCCATCCCAATTCGGATCGCTCTCCCACATCACCGGGGCATAGGCGACACGCGTCTCATTCCGCGCAAGCGCATGATAGCCGCGCTTGACCGAGGGCCCGAGGTGATGGTTGTGGAACGCGTGCCGCGCCTCGGACAGACGCCAAAAGACGGGCGCGTTTATTCCAAGGCTTTTGACGGTATCCCAGGCGCCAATCATCTCGATCACAACCTGCTCATGGCAATGTTTGGCCGAGAACGCACGTGCCGCCGCGCTATCCGGCGTGCATTCATAATGGCGATACAGCTGCCGAATATTCCGCTCGGTTGCATATCGAGGGCGTAAGAGCCCCACCATATCAATCATCCCGGCCAGGCTGCGCGCGGCATAGGCCCCGCGCGAATATCCAAAGAGAAAGATCTGATCCCCAGGACGCCAGCGCGAGGCCAGATACCCATAGGCCCGCCGAATTTGCCGGTTGATCCCGCGGCCAAAGAGCACATCGCCGCAATGCCGCCAATGGGACCATTGCAGGCCGGGCTCGTAGTAAACCGAAACCTCGCGCCCCATTTCTTTAAGCAGTTTCATTGCCAAACCGGCATTGGTTTCGTCGCCGGGCGCGAGAGACGACATGGTGCCGTCCAGCACAATAACGTGAATAGTTGTGTCGCGGCCAGGCCGAGGAACTACGGGCCGCGCAAGACCAAACCGCGCGGCCAGCCACTTTCTGATTTGCCTATTCAGCCGCGATCGGCGCATCCGCTAGCAACTCCCAAACTCGTTGCGGGGTAAAGGGCATATCCGCCTGCCGAACCCCACGATCCCATAGCGCATCTTGCACCGCATTCGCCACTGCAGCGAGCGCGCCGACAGTCCCCGCCTCGCCGCAGCCCTTCATGCCCATGATATTGGCGGTCGAGGGCACAGGCTCGGAGTTGAACGCGATATAGGGGACATCCTCGGCGCGCGGCAGCGCATAGTCCATGAACGTTGCTGTGAGGAGTTGGCCCTCTTCGTCATAAACCACCCGCTCGGTGATGGCCTGACCGATGCCCTGCACAACCCCGCCATGCACCTGCCCTTCGGCCAGCATCGGATTGATTAGATTGCCAAAATCATCAACGACCGTGTAGCGATCAACCGTGGAAACCCCGGTTTCTGGGTCGATCACAACCTCCGTGATATGAGCCCCGTTGGGATAGCTGCGCGCCTCAAGCTTGGCGCGGGCTTCGTGAACCAAAAGCTCTGTGCGCCCCGCCTCTCGGGCCATCTGCGCCACGTCCAAAACGGTCGGCGTTAAGTTGCTCCCTTCGGCGCGGAACCGCTCATCATCAAAGGTTATCGCCTCTGGCTCTACGCCCATTTCGGTGGCGAGGAAGTCTTTCATCGCGCGCAGCATCACATCCACCGTCGCCAAGGTCGCGTTGTTCTGAACTGTAACGGACCGAGAGCCCCCGGTGCCACCGCCTTTGGCGATAAGGTCGCTATCACCTTGGATGACAGAGATCGCCTCCATCGGGATGCCGGTCTGGTCTGACAGGAATTTGGCATAGACCGTTTCATGCCCCTGCCCATTGGATTGCGTGCCAACGTAAATGTGAACCGTGCCATCATCATTGAACGCCACCTTCGCGTTTTCCGAAGGATCGCCCAAAATACTTTCAATATAGTAACACAGCCCCCGGCCACGCAGTAGCCCGCGCGCGGCATCCGCTGCGCGCCGCGCCGCAAACCCCTCCCAATCCGCCTCGCGCGTGCCGCGCTCTAGGACCCGGGTGAAGTCGCCTATATCATAGGTCTCGCCCGTGGCGGTCTGGTAGGGGAACTGATCGGTACGGATAAAGTTGCGGCGGCGCAGCTCAAGCGGATCAATCCCCAGCTCGCGCGCGGCGCGGTCCATTACGCGTTCCAGCACATAGATCGCCTCGGGCCGGCCCGCACCGCGATAGGCATCGACCTGCGCTGTGTTGGTATAGTAGCCCTCGACCTGCAACCAGGTAGTCTGAACGTCATAGCAGCCCATCAGCACGCGAGAGAACAGCTGCGTTTGGATCGGCTGTCCGAATTGGCTATTGAACGCGCCAAGATTGCAGCGGGTGCGCACGCGGTAGGCGGTGATCTTGTAGTCCGCATCAAAGGCCAACTCTGCCAGCGATGTCAAATCGCGGCCTCCGTTGTCGCTCAGCATCGCCTCGCTGCGGTCCGACATCCAGCGCGCCGGGCGGCCCAGAACCCGCGCGGCGTGGGCCACGACGAAGGTTTCAGGATAGCCCATCGCCTTCATGCCAAAGCCGCCGCCCACATCGGGGTTGGTCACGCGCAGACCCTCCGCGCCGAGATCAAAAGCAGCCATCAGTTGGTTCTTTGGCACCCAGACGCCCTGACCATTGACCGCAACGTGCAGCCGCCCCTCCTCAAGCTCGGCATAGCAGCCACGAGGCTCCATCGAGTTCACAATGATCCGGTTGTCCCCGACCTCCAGCGCGATTCGGTGTGCGGCTTTGTCAAAGGCCGCCTCAGTCGCGGCCTCATCCCCCAGGCCCCAGTCAAAGGCGCGGTTGTCCGGGGCCTCTGCGTGGATCGTCTCACCGCCAGGGGCAAGATCGAGCTTGGCGGGTTGCTCGTCATAGTCGAGCATGATCAGCTCCGCCGCATCCCGCGCCTGCGCGAGCGTGTCGGCAAAGACCATCGCGATCGGTTGGCCGACATAGACCAACTTATCCGCTGCAAGAAACGTCCGCGTCGGCGCGGCACCCGTGCTGCCATCGCGGTTTTGAACCGTGGCCCCGAACATAGAGGTGTTCACCCCGGCAGAAACCATGTCTTCATGCGTGACAACCAGTTGCACACCCTCGGCAGTGCGCGCCTCTTCCACGTCTAGCGCGGTCATCTTGGCATGGGCAACGGGGCTGCGGAACACGACGGCGTGCAGCGCCTCTTTGGGCGCGATATCATCCACATAACGCCCGCCGCCCGTCAAAAAGCGGACATCTTCAACGCGTTTTGCAGGCTGGCTTTTGCCGAATTTTTCCATGTGTGAATTCCTTGCACGAGGGGGTACGGAGGTGGAAAATAGCGGGGCCGCTGCCCGTGTCCAGCGGGCAACGATCTTGGCCTTCATTTAAGCCGTGTTGCGCGTTTATGCCAGGGTGAAAGATCAACGAGGGTTGACCCCCCTTTTTCGGCGCGCGAGGGTATTCTCATGCTGATTTACAAAATTCTGCGCCCGGACGAATGGTCGGATCTGCGCGCCCAAGGTGAGACGCGCGGCGCGCCTATCGACATAAGCGATGGCTATATTCACTTTTCAACCGCAGAGCAGGCAGCTGAAACGGCGGCCAAACACTTCGCAGAGGCCGCAGACCTTTGGGTGCTGGCCTTTGAGACCGAGCGGCTCGGCCCGGCGCTGCGGTGGGAGCCGTCGCGGGGCGGTGCGCTCTTTCCGCATCTTTACGGCCCGCTGCGCCTTGCCGATATGCTTTGGGCCAAACCGCTGCCCTTGCAGGACGGCGTCCATGTTTTCCCGCAGGAGGTGATATGACCGAGACTTTTATCGACCCTGATCGCGCGCAGTTCGAGGCGTTTAAGGCGCTTGATCGCGATACCCCGCTCAACATGCTTAACCTGGTGCGGTTTCGCGCTGCCGCCGCCTATCCTGAGGGTCATGCTCTGGCGCAAGCCAGTCTAAACGGTGCCGAGGCCTATGCCAATTACGGCAAGGACACGGCCCCAATCCTCGCCAAAGTGGGGGGAACAATTCTTTGGCGGGGCCAGTTTGAATCGATACTGATTGGCCCGGAGGATGAGCGCTGGGATGCGGTCTTTATCGCGTTCTATCCCAATGCGGGGGCCTTTCTTGCGATGGTGACAGACCCAGACTACCAGCGGGCTGTGGTGCATCGACAAGCGGCGGTCTTGACCTCTCGCCTGATCCGCTGCGCCTCGGCAGAGATTGGCGCGGCGTTTGGTTAGGCGTATTATGTGCAAACGCGTGCCTATGCGGCGCAGATTGGCTGGCTAATGCGCCGCGGATTGGAAAAGCTGGGGCTGCTGGCTCTGCGCAAAATGGATCCCGAGCGGGCGCATGGTTTTGCAGTGACGGCTTTGCGCGCGGGTCTCGCGCCCCAACCTGGGCCAATTGAAGAGGCTGCGCTCGGGTGCTCTGTCGGAGGGCTTTGGCTGCCCAATCCGATTGGTCTGGCCGCAGGATTTGACAAAAATGCGCAGGCTGTCGGGCCGCTGATGCGCGCTGGGTTCGGTTGGCTAGAGGTAGGCGCGGCAACCCCGCGCGCTCAGGCGGGAAATCCGCGCCCTCGGCTCTTTCGGCTCCAGAAAGATCGCGCCGCAATCAACCGCTTTGGTTTTAACAATGACGGCGTGTCCGCCATTGCGGCTCGGCTGGCCCGCCGTCCCAAGGGGATTCCCGTCGGGCTAAATCTCGGCGCGAACAAAGACAGCCTGGACCGCGCTGCTGACTTTGCCGAGGTGTTGCGGGCGAGCCGCGCGCATATCGACTTTGCTACGGTCAATGTTTCCTCGCCCAACACAGAACGTCTCCGCGATTTGCAGGGGGCGGAAGCGCTCGCGGCTTTGCTGGATGGCGTTATGCAGGTCGCAGAGGGGCTTCCGATTTTCCTCAAGATCTCGCCTGACCTCAGCCCGCCCGAGCTTGCAGATATCGCCTCTATTGCCGAACAAAGCGGATTGGCTGGGATTATTGCCACCAACACAACGCTAGATCGCACTGATCTGCAAAGCCGACATGCGGCAGAGGCCGGCGGGCTCTCGGGTCGTCCTCTTTTCGAGCGTTCAACCCGTGTTCTCGCGCAGCTTTCGAAACTGACGCGCTTGCCGCTGATTGGTGTGGGCGGGGTCGAGAGTGTCGAGACCGCCTATGCCAAAATCCAAGCGGGGGCGTCTGCGCTTCAGCTCTATACCGGCTTGGTCTATGGCGGCCTGAGCCTAGCGCCACGCTTGGCCGAGGGGTTGGCGGCGCGCCTCAAAGCGGAGGGTTTCGCTTCGGTACATGAGGCGGTTGGAACGCGTGTTGAGCACTGGCTCTGAAACAGAGCGAAATTGTCAGATTTCGACTGAGAGCTCTCGCTCCGCAGTTATCTCCCGCGCAACAGGCACTGTTGCGCCGCGCCGTTCCGCCCCCACGGGGCGGCGCTATCCGAATTACCGTCGTATGCTTCGGTTCAGAAAGAACCAGCAGCGCGCAGCGCCTCAAGTGCCGAGGCTGCATCAGAGCAAACCGTCACAAACTCGAGCAGCGAAGCATCTGCAAACCCGTTCGAGATAACGTGCTGCACCAGGTTCAACAGCGGGTCCCAATAGCCATCGACGTTTACTACGATGATCGGCTTTTCATGCAGGCCAAGCTGACGCCATGTCAGAACTTCGAAAAACTCGTCCAGAGATCCAGCCCCGCCGGGTAAGACGACAACGGCGTCGCTATTCATGAACATCACTTTTTTGCGCTCATGCATGGTCTCGGTGACGATATAAGCGGTCAGGTCGGACTTGCCGACCTCATGCGCCTCAAGATGGGCGGGTATGACCCCGATTGTATAGCCGCCCGCCTCTTGGGCGGAACGCGCCACTGTGCCCATCAACCCGATGTCGCCGGCCCCATAGACCAACCGCCAGCCCGCCTGAGCGATGCCAATGCCAAGTTGCTTTGCCTCTGCCTCAAAAACCGGCGATGTGCCGCTGCGCGCGCCGCAATAAACGCAAATGGCTTGGGTCATCTCGGAATATCCAACTCTAATCTGGGAAAATGCAAAAGAAACCTCTTGCATTTTGACCCGACATAACGTCGCTGATATAGACGCACAATGAAAAATGAAATGCCGGGCTTTGAACAAGAAGTACGGCAGCGGCGGTGATAAAAATGAGTAAGTTTGCAACATTTCTAGGAGCCAATAGCGCTGTCCTTGCTGGGGCTGCGGTTGTCGTCGCGGGCGCTGTTGGGGTTGGCGCGTATGTCATCACGCGCTCAGCCACCGGGCCGCTGCCCGAGGTTGCGGCTGTTGAGCAACCCGCATCGGAGCCTGCGGCGCTGCCCGCACCTGAACCGGAGACCGCGCCCGCCCTGGCCCAAGATACGCCGGCCGAGAGCGAGGCTATCTCGCTGCCTCTGGAAACGCCTCTCCCACCCTCCATTGACGAGGTGCGTGTTCAGAGTGGTGGGGTTTTTGTGGTCGCAGGGCAGGCAAGCCCGGACAGCACCATCGCGATCATGCTGGATGGCGAGCAAAATACTGAAGTGCAAACGAATGCGGGCGGTGCTTTTGCCGCCGTCTCAATCATCGCCCCGAACCCCGATCCTCAGGTTCTGACGGTTGTGCAGCGGGACGCGGAAGGGGAACTCGAAAGCATCGACGAAGTCATTCTCGCCCCCATCCGCAGCGCTGAGCCCGCGCAGACTACGCAAGCTCAAGAGCAACCGGCGCAAAGCGCGCCAGCCACTGCGCCGACTGAACCAAGCACCGAGGTTGCGGCTCTGGAAAGTACCTCAGATCCGGCGCCTGCGGTAGAAGTAGCACAAGAGACGCCCGAACCCGAGCCCGAGCCCGTTGAGCGGGTCGCCGTGTTGCGCTCGAATGCCAGCGGGGTGGAGCTGGTCAATCCCAGTCAGGCCCCCGAAGTCATGAAGAACGTGGCCATTGATACGATCAGCTATACGGAGATTGGCGAAGTCAAACTCGCCGGGCGCGCGCAATCCCAGGCTGCCAGTGTGCGTGTCTATCTCGACAACAAAGCGCTTGTCGAGTTGACCGTCGACGAGGCCGGGCGTTGGCGGGGTGATTTGCCGCAAGTGGATACAGGTGTGTACACGCTGCGCGTTGACGAGGTGGACACAACCGGCGCGATCTCCAGCCGTGTCGAAACACCGTTCAAGCGCGAGGCGCCAGAAGTACTCGCCGCCGCGACGCAGCAAGATACGGCGACCATCGCGACCGCCGTTACGGTTCAACCAGGCGCGTCGCTTTGGGCCATCGCGCGCGAGCGTTATGGAGAGGGCACGCTCTATGTGCGCGTTTTTGAAGCGAACCGCGCGACGATTAAAAACCCAGACTTGATCTATCCTGGTCAAGTTTTTGCGTTGCCGGATTAGGGCCCAACGATAGGAAATTGAATGCCGGTTGACATATCTGCGCCGAGCACGAAGGCTGCGGAACGTGAAGAGCGCCGCTCGGGCCTGCGTACCATTCGCAAAGTCGCGCCCTATCTTTGGCCCGCCTCGAATCCCGAGTTCAAATTTCGCGTCATCTGCTCGCTTCTCGCGTTGCTGCTGTCCAAGCTGGTCTCGGTCTATACCCCAATCATCTACCGGGACGCAGTGAACGTCCTATCCGAACAGGGCGTTTCTGATCTAGCCCTTGGGGCGATAGGTCTGACCGTCGCTTATGGCGTGGCACGGCTGCTCAGCGTTGGGTTCCAACAACTCCGCGATGCGGTCTTTGCGCGCGTTGGACAGCGCGCCCTACGTCAACTTGCGCTTGAGACCTTCCAGCATATTCATCGCCTCTCCATGCGGTATCATATTACCCGCAAAACCGGCGGGCTGAGCCGGGTGATTGAGCGCGGTGTCAAAGGCGTGGAATTTCTATTGCGCTTTATGCTGTTCTCAATAGGCCCGTTGATCCTAGAGTTGCTGTTGATCGGGATTATGTTGCTGATCCTGTTTGACTGGACCTATCTCGCGGTGGTTGCGGTCACGATCGGTCTTTATGTCTGGTTCACGTACAAAGTGACGGAATGGCGCGTCAAATTGCGGCGCGAGATGAATGATCAGGATACGGATGCCAACCAAAAGGCGATTGACAGCCTGCTTAACTTTGAAACGGTCAAATATTTCGGCGCGGAAGAGCGTGAGGCATCCCGTTACGACGGCGCGATGGCAGGCTATGAAAAGGCGGCGCTCAAGACCAGCTACTCGCTCGCCTTTCTCAACTTTGGGCAATCCTTGTTGATCACAAGCGGTTTGGTGGCGGTCATGGTCATGGCGGCCATTGGCGTGCAAGATGGCAGGCTCACCGTTGGCGACTTTGTGATGGTCAACGCCTATATGATCCTCATCATACTACCATTGAATTTTCTTGGTTCGGTATATCGAGAGATCAGGCAAGCCCTTGTCGATATGGGCGAGATGTTTGATCTGCTAGAGCAACCCTCCGAGGTCAAAGACGCCCCGAACGCCGCTGATCTAGAGGTCAGCGCGGGCCGGATTGAGCTTGAGAATATTTGCTTTAGCTATGATCAGGATCGCCAAATTCTCAAGGATGTGAGCCTTGTGGCTGAGCCGGGGAGCATGGTGGCCATCGTGGGGTCCACAGGCTCGGGCAAATCCACGATTGGCCGTCTTCTGTTCAGGTTTTACGATGTGCAAAGCGGGGCGCTGCGTATTGATGGGCAAGACATACGGGAGGTTACCCAAAAGAGCTTGCACGCCGCGATTGGCGTCGTGCCTCAAGATACGGTGCTTTTTAACGACACGATCCGCTACAACATAGCCTATGGACGCACTGACGCAACCGAGCAAGAAATCGTAGCCGCTGCCAAATCCGCGCAGATCCATGATTTTATCATTGGCCTGCCGGATGGCTATGAGACGACCGTGGGTGAGCGTGGCCTCAAACTCTCTGGCGGTGAAAAGCAACGGGTCGGCATTGCTCGGACCTTGCTAAAGGACCCGCCGATTTTGCTTTTGGATGAGGCGACAAGCGCGCTTGACAGCGAAACAGAGCAAGAAATCAAAGAGGCGCTGCGGGCTGCAGGGCGTGGGCGCACAGTTTTGACCATCGCCCATCGTCTGAGCACCATCGCCGAGGCGGATCAGATCGCTGTTTTCGAAAATGGAGAGATCATCGAGATTGGGCGGCATGATGCGCTGCTTGCCCGCAAAGGACGCTACGCGCAGCTTTGGCATCATCAACAGTCGGATGAGCCATAACTGACCCGATTTACGGGAAAGTGGCGATCCCCGTAGCGGTCGGCGCTTATCCGTTCACGATAAGTCGACAGGGTTGGATGCGCAAAGGGCTTTCCTCTGCCGCAGCAACAAGCTAATCAAAGCCATGCAGTGGACGACCCCAAACATCTTGACGATTTTACGCCTCATCGCGGCCCTCCTGGTTGCGCTGGCTTTTATCGTTCTTCCAAGGCCTTATGCTGATATTGCAGGTCTGGTGCTCTTTAGCCTCGCGGCGATGACGGATTGGCTTGACGGGTACCTGGCGCGAAGCTGGAAGCAAGGCACAAAGCTTGGCGCGATGCTCGACCCGATTGCGGATAAAGCAATGGTTGTGCTTGCGCTTGCCGCGCTTCTTTCGGTCTCTTCTCTGTCAAGCGCGCTGTTACTGCCCGCTGCGCTGATCCTATTTCGGGAAGTCTTTGTCTCTGGGCTGCGCGAATTCTTGGGCGAAACTGCCCGCGCCCTTGCCGTCACGCGGCTCGCCAAATGGAAAACGGCGGTGCAGATGCTCGCGATCTCACTGCTTATGATGCACGGCATTGCAGAGCACTATGTCGGCATGGGCGCGTGGGGCATGGATGAGGCAACCCTCATCGCGGTCCTAAATGGCGAGCTACCGGACGAGGCGGGGCTGCGCCACTTTCTAAGCCTCATGAACGGCACCGGCTGGGCCGGAATGGCGCTGCTTTGGTCCGCGGCGGGGCTGACCCTTTTCACGGGGGTTGATTACTTTCTCAAAGCGCTGCCCCATCTCAGGGAGCCGGGATGATGGATGTTTTATACTTCGCTTGGGTGCGCGAACGTATCGGACTGCCGCGCGAGCGTATCGAGACCCAAGCCAAAACCGTCAGGGAGTTGGTCGAAGAGCTGCGCCTGCGCGAGGCGCGCTATGCGGCGGCCTTTGCGGATCTTTCGGCGCTTCGGGTGGCCGTGAACCAAGAGCTTACAGATTTTGATGCCCCGCTGCAGGATGCGCGGGAAGTCGCGTTTTTTCCACCCATGACAGGCGGTTGATGGATATTCGGGTCCAAGAGCCAGCCTTTGATGCAGGCGCAGAGCTTGCGGCGTTTTCAGCGAACCTGCCCGATATGGGCGCGGTGGTGACCTTTAACGGGATTGTACGCGCGGATGGCGGGCTCACCCGACTGGAGATCGAACATTACCCAAGCATGACAGAGCGCGCCATTCGAGGCATTACCCAGGAGGCTTGCGCGCGCTGGGCCCTTGGGAATGCGCTCGTGCTCCACCGCTATGGCAGCTTGACCCCTGGCGAGACCATCATGATGGTTGCAACCGCAGCGCCGCACCGTGCGGATGCTTTTGCCGCAGCAGAGTTCATTATGGACTACCTAAAATCGCGCGCCCCGTTCTGGAAGCGTGAGATTGCCCCGGATGGGACGGCGTCCTGGGTCACGTCCAAAGACGCTGACGAACGCGCGCTTGACAGATGGGCCTAAAATCGAAGCGCGGAACCGATTGATCTTAAATCTGAGGGCATTTACCTCGAATTGATATCGTAGCGACTTCAATTTGATTGTGATGTTTGACTGTTCCGCTTTGCTCAAGCCGACCGAGGG
>CAYWNJ010000036.1:0-10951 GCA_964459535.1 uncultured Rhodobacterales bacterium | reverse complement strand
CATGGGAAACGGTGGCTGCCGCGAACCCGGAATTTCTGGTGCTACTTGACTATCAGACGGGCAATGGTGCTACGGACACGTTCAAGTTCCTGCAAGAGCACCCGGTTATGTCGCAGACAGATGCGGTCAAGAACGAAGCCTGGATCGGTCTGCGCTATGAAGAGCTGACCCCCGGGCCCGCCAACATTGATGCCATTTCCAAGATGGCAGCGGCCATGCACCCGTCGCCCAACTAATTGGCACGACAGGGCGTCATATACCTGCTGGGGGCAGTCGCTCTGACCGCCCTCGTGCTGCTGTCCACAGGGTATGGAACCACGGCCATCCCCACGTCGGATGTAATTCAGGCGATCCTTTTGGGACTTGGTCTCGCAGAGGGCGAGGTCGCGCCGGTACACCGCATCGTGTTCGATTTGCGTTTGCCGCGCGCGTTGTTTGCAGCCGTAATCGGTGCGGGCCTTGGGATCGTGGGCGTCGTCTTGCAAACCACAACCCGCAATGATTTGGCAGACCCGTTCCTCTTTGGCCTGTCCTCAGGTGCCGCAGCGGGGGCTGTATTCGTCATCACCGTAACGGGCGACATTCTAGGATTCTGGACCCTGCCGCTGGCCGCCTTCACAGGTGGGATCATTGCATCGGCCATCGTGCTGGGCCTGGTGCATAGTCTGCGCACAAGCGCCCCGGAAAAGCTGATCCTGGCAGGCCTTGCGGTGTCTTTTCTCTTTGCAGCCATCACCAATTACCTCATTTTTGCAGGCGACAGCCGCGCCGCACATTCGGTGATTTTTTGGATGCTTGGCGGGCTTGGCCTTGCGCGATGGGCAAGCTTCCCGCTGGTCTGCGCCGGTCTCGCCCTTATCTTGGCCTATACCCTCAGCCGCGCCCGCTGGCTTGATGCTCTTCTGACAGGGGATGTCACCGCAAACACCCTCGGCGTCCCGGTTCAGCGGTTGCGGTTTTCGATGTTCTTCATCGCGGCCTTAGCCACAGCGGTTTTTGTCTCTGTGGCAGGCGTCATCGGGTTCATTGGTCTTATGGTCCCACACATTGCACGAGGGATTGCGGGGCCCTTACATCGCAACCTGATCCCCACTGCGGCCCTTGTCGGTGCGGCGTTGCTTACCGGATCCGACATCATCAGCCGCGTGATCCTCTCCCCGCAAGAGTTGCCGGTTGGTATCATTACGACATCCATCGGCTCGCTCTTTGTTTTCCTTCTTCTATACAGAATTGCCCGATTATGATGCTGAAATGCACTATCTCCCAACTCGGCATCCGAGATGTTGTCTGACGTCAGCGCGGATGGGACAGTTTAGTATCCACTCATTGGTTTGAACCCTACCGACGCCAGTCGGTATTCGTTTAGTGTGATGTCCGGATCTCGCTCAACCAGCTCGCCTAGGCTTTGGCAACGTGATCACGCCCACCCATATCGGCAAGACCTTGCCAGTCAGGATCAGCGACCAGAGCCTCGACCACCATCCTTGTGTGGGTGCCAACATCGCCTTCGGCGCGGTGGATCGGGTCCTGAGGACAGGTATCGAGGCTGGGAAGGTCTGGCCACATTGGCCAAATCTCACCCCAGTCCACCTGCCAATCTGGTCCGGAGGGGACCAAGGTGAGAAGATCGTCATGAGTGATGGTGTGACTGAGAGGCTTACGCATCGTAGGCACCCTCCGCACCCAACGTTGGTGCAAAGATATCGATCCCATCTGCTAGACTATTCGGTAGGATCGGACGGTCGTGCCAATGCCCATCAGCCGCTTCAATTGCCTGTAGGAAGTCGGCACGGACGAACTTGAACCGGTCTTCCACATGGTCCTCGTTTTCTTGTTTCAGATACAGCCCTTCGGCTAGGTCACTGTCCTCAGTCTGCTGGTCAACCATATCAGGGCGGCTGCCAGACCGCGCTGCCGCCATCGTGAGTGCATCACGCCAACCTGTGGATTTGTAAGGTGAAGGCCGAGTGAGGGTGATCAATTGATCGACGGACCTGATTTCGCCGGTATGGACGACTGGCACCGGCATGATAGGCAGTCCGGTCAGCAAAGCCCGGCGAGCCGCTGTACTCAGGAACAAGCCCGTCTCCCGGTCCAGCACATCGAACTCCATGAAGTAATGCGGCAGCCGGTCATAAAACACTGTGTGTTTGGCATACATCCATTCGCCATACATGACGAAGCGATGGCTTAGCACTGGGCGCAGGACATGAGCATGGGCCGCAGCCCAGGTCTTGAGCAACGAAAAGTGACGCTCCCGGCCACCACCGGTCAGGTAGTGCCCCCGGCTTTGCAGCAGCAGATTACCGTCGGCATCGAAGGACACGGCGGAGTTGGCCCCGTCGAGCTTTTCTTCGACAATCAGGGAATGGCCTGAAAGCTCTTTGATTGGTTTGTCATCCGCTAAATCGCCGACCTGTAGGCGCGAACCTTCAATGTGCCGCGTACGTGGGTATTTCTGGATATTCATAACAATCTCATGATGTATCGATTGGTCGCACAAAAACACCCGGCAGGATTTACCAGGGTGTTGGTTTGATTATGTGCGCTGCGATTACATCGGTCTTCCGTGGGGTTCGGGGTTGAGACACAGTGGAGGCAATAATGTGGCCAGGTATAGCGATCAAGGGTTGAGATTTGAGGCCGCTGTCGCCGACGTAAACATGTAGCGCCTTTACATTGCGGCCAGTTCCGGTGATCTGTCCTCATGACTATCGGCGATACCGAAACACTTAACATCCTCTTCATTGCAGCATGAACAAATGGCGTAGCCCGACAGGTGAGGCGATCTTTCGGCGACGTGACGGAGTGTCCGCCCGATCTGCCGGGACAAGTCGCAAGGCTCGACGGCAGGTAACCGTGAAGGATATCCGCTGGGCAGACGTGATCTTTGCAATGGAGGAAAAGCATCTGTCCCGGTTGAGGGCTGACTTTCGTGGCGAGGTGCGCCACAAAGCGATCCACGTCCTCGACATCCCCGACGATTATCAATTCATGGACCCAGAATTGATTGATCTAATAAGTGATGCGGTGAAGCCAATGATTGAGTGAACGGCTAGACGCTGAGAAAAATTCCGTCAGACTCTGCTGTTTGTTTGTAACTCAGTGTAATCTTTATAGAGGTCATTTGGCGAGGGAGAAATGGAAACAGTTATCTACGCGATAGGCGATGTGCACGGACGGGATGACTTGCTGTCACAACTCCATGAACACATTCGCAATCACCACGGATTGCTGCATGCTAATCGGCCAGCCGAACTTATTCATGCCGGCGACTATATTGATGGCTGGTCTCGACGGTTTTCAAACAACCTGCCTACTTGGCAATCATGAAGCGATGTTGTTGGAGTGTCTGGCCACGGATAACCGACAAGCATGGTACACTTGGCTGTCCAATGGTGGCGAAGAAACCGTTTCATCACTCGGCATCTCTCTTCGGTTTGGCGGCTATGCTCCCAAAGAACTGGCGGATGCTCTTGGCGAAGTGAGAGTGGCATGGCTCAAGTCGTTACCGTTGTCACGGTTTGTCAATCCTTATTTCTTTGTTCATGCTGGTATTGCGCCGGGCGTTCCGCTTGACCAGCAGTGCGCTAAAGACATGTTGTGGATACGGTCACGATTTCTGGATAGTAAAGTCGATCATGGCTGTGTGGTCGTGCATGGGCACACCCCCGGAGACGAACCTGTTGTGAAGAACAACCGTATTTGTCTAGACACCGGTGCGACATCGAATGGTCGGTTGACGGCTGCCGTGCTCGACGGGGCAAATGCCCCGTTGTTCTTGCAGGCCAATGGGCGTTCGGGTAAAGCTGGGTGATTTTTTTGTGGCCGAGGCCGTCGGCGTTTGACCGTTTGACGACCTCGACTTAGAACTTCTACCTTTCCCGGACATCCTCCTTGAAATGTTCTCCAAAAACTCGCCCTTGCAGATTAACCCGTTCTAGCTCTCGATGCATCTGGTTTTTGCCGCTCTTACGGTCCTCTCGATCCGCAGCAGCCCGTGCATCCGACAACGCACGATCCTGTTCGTTCTATTTTGCTTGTGGGGAGAGAAGCAGCAGCGCCTCTCGGCCTCCCCGACAAACACTCAAAGTGGCGGAAATCGCCTCAACATCCACGTAAAGGATGTGGTCACTGATTGCTCTTTGTGGATCAAACTGTAAGTTGAACTCAATTGTTGCGCAGTTCGGGTAGACCAGCTTGAATTTATTTAATCGTAAGACCCTTTCACGCTCCATTTCGTCTGCGGTAATCTCAGACGGACATTTAATCTCTGTCTCGGCCTGGTCGGAGTTGATCAGCAGCGGGAGGATATACTCTCTGAGCGAAGTCGAGCTTCACAGCGAATTCACCAGAAACATTGTGCAAAGAGTGCTCGGATACACCGGAGCCGCCGACAGTGCAGAATACACCGTCGCGTCTGAGAAGACCATTCTTAGAGGCAGCGTTGACCTTGCTCTTGGTCGCTTTGGAGGTTCCAAACCCGAAATCCTCGCCCCGTTTGAGCTGAAAGGCGCAGATACCCGCGATCTCGATGCGATCATGCCTGGTCGCAACAAAAGCCCTGTTCAGCAGGCATGGGAATACGCCATGAACGCGCGTGGCGTAAAATGGGTGCTGGTATCCAACTATATCGAACTACGTCTCTATGGGTTCGGCGAAGGCACATCGGCTTACGAGGTCTTCCGCCTCGACAAACTGACCGACCCAGATGAATACGCCCGCTTCATGCTCTTGCTCTCGGCAGAAAACCTCCTCTCTGGCCGCACGCTTGATCTGCTCAAGGATAGCCGCCGCGAAGACAAGGATATTACGGACAAGCTCTACCAGGACTACAAAGACCTGCGGTTGAGAGTACTCGGCGCCGTGCAGGAGGCTGATACGTCCATTGATCCACTAGAGTCGATTGCCCTTGCGCAAAAGATCCTCGACCGAGTGCTCTTCATTGCCTTTGCCGAAGACACTGGCCTATTGCCAGACAACACGCTCAGCGACGCGTTCTCGCACGTTGATCCCTATAACCCACGTCCGGTTTGGGAGAATTTCAAAGGGCTGTTCCGCGCTATCGACGCTGGCCGAAGTGAAGCAAGAGATGCTGAGGGTAACGTCTTGGTCCCGGCGATCCCACGGTACAATGGCGGTCTGTTCCGCATAGATGAAGTAATTGACGGCCTCACCTTGCCGGATGCAATCTGTGAAGGTTTCAAAACACTGGGCGAGTACGATTTCGCCTCAGAGGTTTCCGTCACCGTTCTTGGCCATATCTTCGAACAATCCATCGCCGACGTGGAACGCCTACAAGCTATCGCGCGGGGAGAAGAGGAGGAACCGGAAAAAACCAGCGGTACCAGCGGGCGGCGCAAGCGTGACGGCGTGGTTTACACGCCAGACTACATCGCGCGTTTCATCGTGGCCGAAACCCTTGGCGCACATCTCAAGGAAGTCTTTGAGGCAATCCTGCGCGATCATTCCCAAAAGGGCGCGGACGTGTACAACTATGCCAATATCAAGTGGCGCAGGAAATCCGCCGAGTTAGAAGCCTGGCAAGCCTATCGTGATCGCCTGCGGGCGCTGCGTATTGTTGATCCCGCCTGCGGTTCAGGCGTGTTTCTGGTGATGGCTTTCGACTTTATGAAAGCTGAGCTGACCCGCGTTAACAACAAGATCAAGGAGCTATTGCCCAAAGCCGAACATTTCGGAGATCTGCTCGACTACGTGCCAGACAGCGAAATCCTATCGAACAACCTTTTTGGCGTGGACGTAAACGCGGAAAGCGTCGAGATCACTAAACTATCGCTTTGGATCAAGACCGCCAGGCGCGGCAAGGTACTGGACAGCCTATCGGACAGCATCCGCGTTGGCGACAGCCTGATCGAGGACAGCAACTTCGCTTATCTTGACCACGCCTTCACCTGGGAAACGGCGTTTCCTGATGTCTTTGCCGAAGGTGGTTTCGACGTGGTGCTGGGTAACCCGCCCTATGTCCGGATGGAACTCCTTAAGTCACTGAAACCCTATCTTGAAAAGCGGTATGAGGTCGTGTCCGACCGTGCAGACCTTTACTGCTATTTCTACGAGCGCGGTTTGCGCCTACTAAAGCCCGGTGGGCGCTTGGGCTACATCTCCTCCAACACCTTCTTCAAGACCGGGTCGGGCAAGCCCTTGCGCCAATATCTGCTCCGTGATGCAACGATTGAAGGCGTGGTGGACTTTGGCGACCTACAAGTGTTTGAGGGCGTGACAACCTATCCCGCCATCCTCGTTCTCAAGAATGGGGCAGCGACCAAGAACCACGAATTGCGATTCTGGAAGGTGGACGTGCTGCCGGAGACGAACTTCTTGGCCAGTTGGGAGGCGGCGCAAGGCACTTATCCGCAAACCGCCCTAGGGGCTGGGTCATGGGAGTTAGAGAACCCCGCGTTGCGCGCCCTTCGAGACAAGATCAGGACGGGACGCAAGACGCTGAAAGAGGTTTATGGCTCGCCTCTCCGCGGTGTCGTTACGGGCCTCAACGCGGCCTTTGTGATCGACACATTGACGAAAGAACGCCTCTGCGCAGAAGACCCAAAGTCTGCCGATCTGCTGAAACCCTTCCTGGAAGGCAAAGACCTCAAACGCTGGCGCGCCGAGCCGCGCGGGCTCTGGCTAATCTACATTCCGAAGAACCGCATCGACATCGAAGACTATCCCGCCATTCGCGATTGGCTGTTGCCGTTCAAGGACAAGCTGGAAAAGCGGGCAACCAAGCAGGAATGGTTCGAGCTGCAACAGGCGCAAGAGGCCTACCTGCCGTTCTTTGAACGGGCCAAGGTTCTTTATCCCGAGTTCTGCAAGGTGCCGCAGTTTCAATTGGAAGATGGGCACTTCATCAACAACAAATGCTACTTCATCGGCTCGGATGATGCGTGGCTTGCAGCTTTCCTAAACTCAAAAGTCGCATGGTTCACGATTACCGGGAACAGTGTTCCCGTTCGGGGTGGCTTCCATCAAATGCACTCGCAATTTGTCGAACAGGCGGTGATTCCGACGATTTCTGAAGCATTGAAATCAGAACTGGAAGGTCTGACTCAGGAGTGCCAGCCTGCTGCACAGGTACGCTTGAATCTCCAAACGGCTCTTACCCGCCGCATCCTCGACCTCTGCCCGCCAGACTGCGAACCAACGCTCACCACCAAGCTGAAGGAATGGTGGACCCTGCCAGACTTCTCCGCTTTCCGGGCTGAGGTGAAGAAAGCCTTCAAGGCAGATATCCCGCTCGCCGAACGCTCCGACTGGGAAGACTGGATCGCCCGTGATCGTGCCGAGATCGCCCGCCTCACCGCTGAAATTACCCAGCTTGAGACCAAAATCGATGGCATTGTCTACGACCTCTTTGACCTCACCTCCGACGAAATCGCCCTTCTGGAAAGCGTGGTATGAGAGGAGGCGCAGCAGATACGAAATCCGGGACAGGAGAAAATATGCAAAGACGATTTGAAATTGATGCCGAAACCCTGCCGGATTTGCCGGGCATGATGCTGGTCACAGTCGAGGCACTCAAAGACCTCGGAGGGTCGGCGACGATCCATGAACTTGATGAAAAAGTGATCGAGTTGGAGGGCGTGACAGAGGCCGAACAGGCTTTCACCATGCCCCGGGACGAAAACCGGACACGGGTGAACTACTACCTCGCCTGGGCGCGGACCTATCTGAAGCGCGGTGGTGCTTTAAATAACTCCAAACGGGGTGTTTGGGCACTAACCGAATCAGGCTCTTCGATCTCCGATCTTAACACAACGCAAGCGATCTACGATCAGGTGACCCAGGAAGAACGCGAGCGCGCCCGTTTGAAACGTTTGGGCGCGAAGAAAGCCGACGCTGACAAAGGCGAAGACATCGACATCTTGACCGAAGACGACCGTGCCGGAGGGGAAGACTGGAAATCAAATCTTCTGGCCGTGCTTGGCAAGATTTCTCCGGACGGCTTTGAACGGCTTGCGCAGCGTCTTCTGCGCGAAGCGGGCTTCACCAAAGTCGAGGTGCGCGGTAAGTCCGGGGATGGAGGGATTGATGGTGTTGGCGTGTTGCGGGTCAATCTCGTATCATTTCAGGTATACTTCCAATGCAAGCGTTGGAAGGGCAGTGTCGGTTCAAAAGAAATCCGCGACTTTCGTGGGGCCTTGCAGGGCCGGGCTGACAAAGGTCTTTTCATCACAACGGGGCATTTTACCAGCCAGGCATCGGATGAAGCTACGCGCGACGGTGCTATAGCGATTGACCTGATCGACGGTGATCGGCTTTGCGAGTTGCTAAAAGAAAACCGGTTGGGCGTCGCGACCGAAACGATTGAGCACGTGAGTGTTCAACCCGAATGGTTTCAAGGTATTTGACAGATCCGTGGTCTAAGCAAAATGCGGGTTATCAGTCACGGGCTTGGCGAAATCCCACATACATCAATTATTCGGCATTTGGTGCGTTTCCAAAAGGCCATAAGCAACATGATTAGCCGTGCTCGCCAATGAGCAATACATATTCGCGTATTCTTACGGGCTTAGCAAAACGAATGGCAAGCAATGGCCGATACTATTCAAATCTTGTTAACGTGCCACTGATCCTGCGCCCAGGCTTCGATAGTGCGTAGGAATTCGGCACGGATGGCGGGTTTGCGGATCGCGCTGTAGGCGGCGAAGAGGCGAAAGAGTTCGTTCGGGGTGAGGTGGTTGGTGGTATGTTTCATGCGTCTGCTCCTTTCTCTTGGGTGAGGGGGTAGATGCAGCAAAGGTCTTGCTCACGAGGATACACAAAGCATGCGCAATCCCGATTTCGGAAGGGGCGAGTAATTGAGCAACGATGTAGACAAAAAATATCAAGTGGAGTTTTTGCCTGCCACTATTAAGGGTGGTGGCCCAGTCGCAACGTATGTCGTTTACGAAGTGAAGACTGTGAATGGCATTGAAACCAAGATTCAACTACCCGGTGGAAGCGCTTACCCTACTCAGAAGGAGGCTCGGAAGGCATTGGAGGAGTTCCTCGCAAACCAAAGATGAATAGGGACACAATGGCAGGCCCCGCTATCGCGCGGGGGCACTGTGACAGGGGTCTTATGGTGTTGCCATCCAAGCTGGCACTCCCCATATCGTGCTCATGGAACTTCAATACCCAATCAATCTAGTAGGCATCGAAGATGACGCGGCAAGCGGTGATGTGATAACCCGCGACGGCGAATTCATCGGCGTATGGACCTTCAACAAAGCGGGCGAAAGCGGGACTATCCATTTCACAGCAGACGGTGAAAGCGAACCTATGTTCTCGGAAGGCGTCGGTATTCTGGATAGCGGAACGTTGACCGGATTAGCCATGCGTCGGTTATGCGGTTCGATCCGAGAATGGCATGACTCGCAAACCTGAGTTTTGCGGGCTTTCGTCACGGTTTTGCGGACTAACGCCGCCATAACGTCCGCAAGTCCGCACCCCTTGTTTTTATGGGCGAAAGAGGGGGGCACAGACCTTTTGCGGGCTTGCGGCCTTGTGTTGTCAGATTCCTCCGCCCCTATTAGCAAAATATTTCTCTTCCAGTATCCCGTGTTTTCATCGCTGGCCGCGTTTTTGGCTTCAAGCTGCGCGCGCTCCTCCGCAGCCTCTTGCAGCCGTGGCCGGGACGCCAAGGACACTGATCCTCATCGGAAACTTAATGCGACGACTGCCTTTCTCCGAAAGCTCGCAGGAGGCGGCGTTTAATCTGAGGGAACGCATCACCCCTGCGCCTTAGCTGTTGCGCGCGCAATTGCGGAGGCATCAAGTGTAAATCGCACTGTTTCACTATCGGCCCAGATCGTTTTGCCCTTTTTCTCAAAGGGCATGGCCCCGCATAGCTTTGCGGCGCTTAGCATCGTCGCGCGATCTGTGTGAAAACAGGCCATGAGACTACCCACGTCATACGCGACCCCCGGTTGGCACCCGGCTGCGAAATCGCGCTCAAAAAGTAGAACGGATGCCATTGCGATCACCTCCGCCATAACCACGCTGGAAAATCTGCGATCTCTGGGTGCAGTGGTATTACACGCCAGCTACTCTTGGTCTTCCCGCCTTCTACACGAATAGCGCGGTCGTCTACTTGGTCGGGCCTCAGCGCCATAAGTTCAGCCGGACGCATCGCAGTGAAGGCAAGCACCCGCACGGCCATTGTAAGGGCGCTACGGCGCTCTGCACTTAGCCCCTGTACCTTCTGCCCCCATACGTCTTCCATGCCCTGAAAGATGCGCTGCATTTCGTCGGTCGTGAACGGCAACCACTTTGATTCCTCCACCGCCCGGCGCTCTTTGGGCATGCGCACAGACAGGGTTGGGGCATCTTCGATGAGTTCTTCGTCGGCGGCATAGTTGAATAGGCCCTTTATGGGCGCAAACTCAGCATGGACGCTTGCAGGCAACAGACCCCGCGCAAGAAGCTTATCGCGATAGTCCCTCAACATCCGGCTTGTCACTTGGTTGACTGGCACGTCGCCAATGTCTTCGACAAGCCGATTGATCGTCCGGCGGTACTTGTGTTCCGTCTTCGCCTTCACTTCCGCAAAGCGAAAGAATTTCTCCGCCACCTTCGACACGGTGTGAGGGTTCCGCGCTACGCGCGAAATCTTGCGTTCCAGTTTTAGCTTTGTCGCGTCATAGTCGTCCCGGTCTTCGGGGTCAGAAGGCGGGGGCGGCGCGTCGAGTCCGAAGTTTTCAGCGAATACCGCCGTCAGGCGGTCGCAGTATTCGTCATCGTCCATGAGGTGGGGGTGCAAAACCCGCTGATCTGGGTTGGCGCGCTCATGGTCGATTGCCTTGATCCAACGCGCGGCGCGTTCATGAGGTGCTTCCGGCTCTACCTCACCGGCGGCTAACGCCGCTGCTTCCGCCGCTAGGTAGTCTTCTGTCTCTGTCGTCTCACCAATGGCATGCTGCGCGGCTACATACGCTCTGTCTTCCGCGTC
>CAYWNJ010000035.1:0-10972 GCA_964459535.1 uncultured Rhodobacterales bacterium | reverse complement strand
GGGAATTAAAAAGCAAGCCCAAGACACTGATCAAGCCAATGCTGCATTGATCAAGTCAGGCGCACCCATACCCTGAGCGTTGGCTTTGCGCAGCGCCGCGTTGCTCTCCCGCAAGGCGTCATGAGACCGGCGCAGACGTTGCAAATCCCGGTCAAGCTCTGCCATGCGCGCGCGGGCAGCAGCAGTGGCACCCTCTTGCTCGGCCCTATTTGCGGTCAACTGGCGCATATGCTCCTGAAGCTTCGCGTTTCCCGCTTTCTCCTCTTCCAGCGCGGCTTGCAATTTGTTGCGTTCGCCCTGGGCGTGCTGCGCGGCCTCTAACGCTTGCGAGATCCGCCCCATGGCCGAGGCAAGGCGCGTTTGCATTTCGTCGATATCGCTCATGCGTGCCTGTGTTTCTGTTCACATTCTTGAACGACCCGCAGCACGCGAATCGCTGCGCAGTGCGCTCCGACCAAGTCTACCCAATGCCTGGAAAAATATCGCCCCCTATTTCTGATCAATACGTTGCGGGACGAAATTAAGGTGGCGCGCCCGCATCTGCTTGACCCTCGGGCCGGGCTTGGTATTGAGCGGCAAGCCATCTGCTTGAAGGACAACGCCATGGATCTTTCCGCCCTCGCCGCCGCGCATCCTGACCATTGGTCCAAGGCAACCGCCATTCGCACGCTGACCCTGGACGCAGTCGCTGCGGCGAATTCCGGGCATTCCGGTATGCCGATGGGCATGGCCGATGTCGCCACCGTTCTTTTTGAGAAGCATCTCAAATTCGACGCGGCGGCACCGGATTGGCCGGATCGTGATCGGTTTATTCTAAGCGCAGGGCATGGCTCGATGCTGCTCTATTCGCTGCTCTATCTGACCGGCTATGCCGATATGGACCTTGATCAGCTCAAAACGTTTCGGCAGTGGGGTGCGCGCACGGCGGGCCATCCTGAGTATGGACATGCGGCAGGGATTGAGACCACGACCGGCCCCTTGGGGCAAGGTATCGCCAATGCTGTCGGCTTTGCCATGGCAGAAGAGATCCAGCGTGCCCAATACGGGCGCAGGCTGGTGGATCACTTTACCTATGTGATCGCTGGCGATGGCTGCCTGATGGAAGGGGTTAGCCAAGAGGCGATCACCCTGGCTGGGCGGCACCAGTTGTCGCGCTTGATCGTGATGTGGGACAATAATAACATCACCATCGACGGAACGGTCGAGCTGAGCGATCGCACGGATCAAGTCCAGCGCTTTGCGTCAGCCGGTTGGTCTGTGCTTGAGATTGACGGGCATGACCCGAGCGCAATTGACGCCGCATTGCGCAAAGCCCGCAAAGGCAACAAACCAACTATGATCGCATGCAAGACGCACATTGCGCTCGGACATGCAGCGCAGGACACTTCTAAAGGACATGGCGCGCTTACGGATGCGGCGCAGCTTGCCGCGGCCAAAGCGGCCTACGGCGCTGAAGCTGCGCCATTTGAGGTGCCTGCCGAGGTAAAGGCCGCTTGGGCGGCAATTGGGACACGGGGTAGCGCCGAGCGTATAGACTGGGAGGCGCGCCTGGCCTCCGCGCCAAAGGGCAAGCGCGCTCAGTTCGAGCGCGTTTATAGCCGTGCCCTGCCAGACAAGCTGATCCCGACGATCCGCCGCTTTAAAAGACAGGTCTCCGAAACGGCGCCCAAGCTTGCGACACGTGCAAGCTCGGAGCAGGTATTGGCAGCGCTCAACCCGATTTTGCCAGAGACGGTGGGGGGGAGTGCCGATCTGACCGGATCGAACAACACCAAGACGGCGGATCTTGGCGTCTTTGATCTGGATAACCGGGCCGGGCGCTATGTCTATTGGGGCATTCGCGAACATGGCATGGCTGCCGCAATGAACGGTATGGCGCTGCATGGCGGGATCCGGCCCTATGGCGGTACCTTCATGTGCTTTACGGACTATGCCAGACCCTCCATGCGCTTATCCGCGCTGATGGGCGTTCCGGTTGTCTATGTGATGACCCACGACAGCATTGGCCTGGGCGAGGATGGGCCAACGCACCAACCCGTCGAGCATCTTGCCATCTCGCGCGCGACACCCAACACCTATGTCTTTCGCCCCGCCGATACGGTCGAGACGGCAGAGGCGTGGGAGCTTGCGCTTTCCGCACAGCAAACGCCGTCCGTCCTGTCTCTGACCCGGCAGGGCCTGCCGACCGTACGGCTGGCGCATAAGCAAAAGAACCTTACCGCACGGGGTGGCTATGTTCTGGCCGAGGCAGAGGGCAAGCGTCAGGTGATCCTGATCGCAACGGGATCAGAGGTGCATCTGGCCTTGCAAGCCCGCGATATTCTCCAGGGCGAGGGGATTGGCACCCGCGTTGTGTCTCTGCCGTGCATGGAGCTTTTCGCCGCCCAAGATGAGGGTTATCGCCGCAAGGTCTTGCCCGCGGGGCCTGTCCGTGTGGGTATCGAGGCGGCGATGCGCCAGGGATGGGACCGTTGGCTCTTGGGCGAGCGTGGACGCGAGGCGAAGGCGGCGTTTATCGGGATGGATAGCTTTGGGGCCTCTGCCCCAGCCGGAGAACTCTTTGAGCGTTTCGGCATTACCGTTCCGGCGATTGTAGCGCAGGCAAAGACGCTTCTCGGCTAGGGCTACAGTGGTTTAGAGAGTTGAGCTCTGCGTTCACCCGCACAGATGCTGTCTAAAGTTCCAACCTTAAACCTGAGGCACATCGCCTTGAACATATCTCTCGCGCAACAGGCACTGTTGCGCCGCGCCGTTCCGCCCCCGTTTTGCCGAAGGCAAACCTACGGTTTGACGGGCGGCGCGATTGCGCCACCCCTCGGAACGGCGCTATTTGAACGACTGTGGGGTGCCTCAGGTTTAAGGTTGTAAGCTCTAGGCCTATGTCCAGCCCCTTCCTCTTTGCTCAAGCCGACCAAGGGTGGCTGGGGCCTAAGTGCGAACTCGATCAAAATTCGCCAAGCTATATCTCCCTACCTCAGCACGCAGCCAGGCGGCGAAGCGCTGGGCGGGATCTGACTCCTCGGCTTGGGGCGTCATGATGAGGTAGTAAGCCTCGGGCATTTCAGAGCTATGCTCAAAGGGCGCGTGGAGCCTGCCCTGTCGTAACCAACGCTCCGCAATCAGGCCATGGGTCAAGGTCAGACCGCCGCCCGCCTCCGCCGCTGCCATCGTGACGGAAAAAGTTGTCGCGTAGGTGACTGGCGGGTCGGGCCAGGGTAGGCCCTGCTCTTCTGCCCAAGTCTGCCAATTGCCTAGCAGATTGGTGCAATGAAACAGGGGTTTGGTCGCTAATGTCTCAAGGGCTACGGAATAGCCGGGTGTGCAGACGGGAAAGTAGTGATCGCGCGCTAAAAGCTCGGCGCGCACTGTGTCCGCCGGGCGCAGGGAATAGCGGATCTCGACATCTGCCCCCTCCGCCAACTCGCGCGGCTCCCACAGCTCGGTCGAGATGCTCAGCCGCAGGTCGGGATGCGCCGCAGCGAGCAAGGGCAGCCGGGGCGCGAGCCAGTGGATCGCAAAGCTGAGGTTGCATTGCAGCCGCACCACCCCGGCCTCCGCCCCCGTGATCGCGCGCGTGCCCCGCGCGAGGGTCCGAAACGCCTCGCGCACAACTGGCAAATAGGTGATCCCGGTTTCCGTCAGCTCCAGCGCGCGCGGGCGGCGGTGAAAAAGCGGGCGTCCGATATGCCCTTCCAAAGACTTGATCTGCTGGCTCACCGCGCTTTGCGTCATGTTCAGATCCCGCGCCGCGCCGGTAAAGCTCAGATGCCGCGCCGCCGCCTCAAACGCACGCAGCCAGCCGAGAGGAGGGAGGTCTTGGTGCATGTGTATAACTCATCCATTAGCTGGACTAATGGATAGCCTTTGAATTTTTCGTTGGTCAAGCGCCGGGGTTTTGGGGCACCGTCGCGGCGCAACGCAGGAGGGCAAAATGGCGCTGGCAGAGATTCGTCCAAACCTAGAGCATTGGCAAGAGCGGGTAGATCTGGCTGCGGCCTTTCGTTGGGCGGCGCGGATGAACCTGCATGAAGGGGTGGCCAATCATTTCTCTCTCGCTTTGGGTGAGGATGGTACGCAGTTCTTGATGAACCCGAACCAAAAGCACTTTGCCCGTATTCGCGCCTCGGACATGCTGCTGATTGATGCCAATGATCCTGAAACGATGGACGGCCCAAACGCGCCGGACCCAACCGCTTGGGGGCTGCATGGCGGCCTGCACCGCTATTGCCGCCACGCGCGCTGTGCGATGCATGTCCATTCGCCCTATGCGACCGCGCTGGCGATCCTAGCTGACAGCACGCTGCCGCCGGTCGATCAGAACGCGGCGACCTTCTATCAGCGGATTGTGGTGGATAGCGACTATGGCGGTCTGGCTTTTGAGGATGAAGGGGAACGCTGCGCACAGCTTTTCGATGACCCCAAGAAAAAGGTCATGGTGATGGGCAATCACGGTGTCATGGTGATTGGCGACACGGTGGCGGACACATTCAACCGGCTCTATTATTTCGAGCGTGCGTGCATGACCTATATCCTCGCGCTGCAAACCGGCAAGCCGCTGCGGGTGCTGAGCCACGAGATTGCCGAGAAAACCGCGCAAGAGCTGGAAGCTTACCCCGACCAAGACACACGCCATTTGGCCGAACTCAAAGCCATTCTGGACGAGGAGGGATCTGACTATGCCAACTGATCTAGGCAGCGAAGCTGAACGCTGGAACCACCATCCGGGCGCGGTCGCGCTGAACCCGCTTTTTGCCTGGCCGCCGCGCCCCTTGGCCGTGCTGCGCTGGTATAGCGCCTATTGGCTGGCGATCAGCACGACGACGTTTACGATCGTGCTCGCAGTGCTCTTCTATTTCTGGATGCTACCGGATTTGGCGCAGATGCAAAGCTTTGCCCCCGGTTGGATGGCGCGGGTATGGCTCGCAAACCTGATCCCACATTGCGCGGTGGCGGGGCTGCTTCATATGTGGCTCTATTACTGGTGCGCGCAGGACAAGCGGTTCAAATACGACGCCCGCGATCCGGCGCGAGACAATGGCACGTTTACCTTTCGCAACCAAGTGCAGGACAACATGTTCTGGACCATCGTCAGCGGCATCACCCAATGGACCATCGCGCAATGGCTGGTGTTTTGGGCCATGGCCAATGGCTGGGCGCCCAGCATCCTCTTTCCCGATAACCCGGTATGGTTTGTGCTGATGTTCCCATTCCTTGTGGTCTGGTCTTCTTTCCATTTCTATTGGGTCCACCGACTGCTGCACGTGCCGTTCTTTTACAAACGGGCCCATGCGCTGCATCATCGGAACATCAACGTTGGCCCTTGGTCGGGCATTTCCATGCACCCGATTGAGCATTTTCTCTTCTACACCAACTTTGTGATCCACTTGGTTGTGCCAAGCCACCCGATCCATGTGCTCTTTCACGGGTATATGCAGTCAATCCACCCGATCTTTTCCCATTCCGGCTTTGATAAGCTTGAGATTGGCGGGCAGCCGCGCGCCAAGATGGGGGATTTCTTTCACCAATTGCATCACCGCTATTTCGAGTGCAATTATGGCACGGTCGAAATGCCCTGGGACCGCTGGTTTGGCACTTTCCATAATGGCTCGGAGGCGGCGACCAAGGACACGCGGGCGCGCAAAACACAGATGTATACTTAGATGACCAAGTGGAACCACCGCTATCCGGGCCCGATCACGGTCAACCCGCTCTTTACCTGGCCGCCCGCGCCTCGGGCAGTGCTGCACTGGTATGTCAGCGCATGGTTCCCCGTGTCGATCTCGCTGGGGATTGTGGGGCTCTCCTTTCTGAGCCTTTGGTTTGCTGCACCGACGCTGGATCAGGCGCAAAGCCTTGGGCCGTGGGTTTTCCTGATCCTCGCGCGCAATCTGGTGCTGGTGAGCCTGCTCGCCGGTGGGCTGCATTGGTACTTCCATAGCGCAAAGGCGCAAGGCACCGAGTTGAAATATGACCCGCGCCCTTATCCGCGCGCGGGCCGCATGTTTGCCTTTGATGATCAGCTCAAGGACAATATGTTTTGGACCCTAGTCTCGGGCGTGCCGATTTGGACAGGTTTTGAGGTTCTGATCTGGCTTGCTATGGCGCAGGGTTGGGCGCCGACGACAAGCTTTGCAGCCACGCCGATTTGGTTCGTGCTGGTTTTCTTTCTGATCCCGATTTGGGAGAGCTTTTACTTCTACTGGATCCACCGGCTCTTGCACAGCAATTGGCTGTATCCGGTCCACGCGCTGCACCACCGGAACACGGATGTTGGCCCTTGGTCGGGCCTTTCGATGCATCCGGTTGAGCATGTGCTTTATTTCGGCACCGCGCTGATCCACTTTGTTGTACCGACCGATCCGGTGCATCTGATCTGTCATCTGATGTTCTATGCGCTTTATGCGGTCACCACCCATACCGGCTATGAAGGCTTGCTGGTGCGCGGGGCTAAGCGCGTGCATTTGGGCAATTTCCACCATCAAATCCATCATCGCTTTTTCGAAGTGAATTACGGCACGCTTGAAGTGCCTTGGGATAAGCTCTTTGGCTCCTTCCATGATGGCACCGAGGACGGCGCGGAGAAGATGAAAGCGCGGCTCAAAGCGCGCCGCCGGGTATGAGCGGGACCGCTCGTTAAGAACATAAGAATAGGAATGACAGTATGATATACGGGCTCAGCGACGAGCAGCAGATGATCGCCGACACGGTGCGCAGCTTTGTCGAGAAAGAGATCTATCCACATGAAGATCTGGTCGAGCGCACGGGCGAGGTGCCCGAAGACCTTGCGCAGGAGATCAAGCGCAAAACCCTGGAATTGGGGTTCTATGCCTGCAATTTCCCGGAAAGCGTTGGCGGGGCGGGTTTGAACCATATCGAGTTTGCGCTTGTCGAGCGCGAGCTCGGGCGTGGTTCAATGGCGCTGACGCATTTTTTTGGGCGTCCGCAGAACATCCTCATGGCGTGCGAGGGTGCGCAGGTTGAGCGCTATTTGCTGCCTGCGGTACGCGGCGAACGGATGGATGCGCTCGCGATGACCGAGCCTGGGGCAGGCTCGGACGTGCGCGGGATGAAATGTGCGGCGGTGCGCGACGGTGGGGATTGGGTGGTCAACGGGACCAAACATTTTATCTCGGGAGCCGAGCATGCGGACTTTGTGATCGTCTTCGTGGCAACGGGTGAAGATCAGACGCCCAAAGGGCCGAAAAAGCGGATCACCTGCTTTTTGGTGGATCGCGGCCATCCGGGCTTTGTCATTCGCGATGGGTATAAGTCGGTCAGTCATCGCGGATATAAGAACATGATCTTAGAGTTTGATGACTGCCGCTTGCCAGACGCGCAGGTTCTGGGCGAGGTGGATGGCGGCTTTTCGGTGATGAACACGTGGCTCTATGCGACGCGCATTACCGTCGCTGCGATGAGCGTTGGTCGTGCCCGCCGGGCGTTTGACTATGCGCTGGATTATGCGGCGCAGCGGGAGCAATTTGGTCAAAAGATCGGCAAATTCCAGGGTGTGAGCTTTCAGCTCGCAGATATGGTGACCGAGATTGATGCCGCAGATCTGTTGACCCTCGCCGCCGCGGACCGCCTAGATAAGGGCCTGCCCGCGAATCGCGAGATCGCCTCTGCAAAACTATTCGCTTCAGAGACCTTGGCAAAAGTCACAGACGCAGCAATTCAAATCCATGGTGGGATGGGTTTGATGGACGATTACCCTCTAGAGCGGTTCTGGCGTGACGCGCGTGTTGAGCGGATCTGGGATGGCACCTCAGAAATCCAGCGCCATATCATCAGCCGCGATTTGTTGCGGGCGCTTGGCGCATGATGCTGTTTCGAATTGGCTACGCCAATCCGACCAGGGCGTACGGGCGTGCCGCCCGTGCGCTAGGCCCTAAATTCCGACCCCTTGTAATATCTGCGCGCGATGGATTGGATATTTTTGGCAAGAGGAAAAGGGGAGGGCACGACGCCCTCCCCAAAGAAGATCTAAATCTTCCCCTTGCACGGCCATCGGCGTCCCCGCCTGTTCCGCTCAGACACTCTGCACAATATTGCTTAACAAGTCCTTTCTTCCTCTTGCGAAAAATATCCCCGCCGGAGGCACTGAATCTATGGCGGGCGGTATCTTATGAAGCATAACCTATCCAGGCTGCTGTCTCCGCAGTCGATTGCCGTTATCGGCGGTGGAGCTTGGTGCGCTCAGATCGTTCATCAATGCCGCCAAATGGGTTTTGGCGGGGCGGTGAATGTGGTGCATCCACGTGGTATCGAACTTGAAGGTGCACGTGCGTTTACATCTTTGTCTGCTCTACCGGCACCACCCGATGCAGCGTTTATCGGAGTAAACCGATATGCAACGATTGATATCGTAGCCGAGCTAGCGGCCTTGGGTGCTGGAGGAGCGGTGTGCTTCGCCTCGGGGTTTTCAGAGGCTGAGGCTGAAGATACTTCAAGCCGCGATTTACAAGTTCAACTGGTGGGAGCGGCGGGAGATCTACCGATCCTGGGGCCGAATTGCTATGGGTTCATCAACGCTGTAGACGGTGCGTTGCTTTGGCCCGATCAGCACGGATGTTCCCGTGTGGAGAGCGGCGTCGCGATCCTGACACAAAGCTCAAATATAGCTATTAACCTCTCGATGCAGCAACGCGCCTTGCCCATCGCTTACATGGTCACCTGCGGGAATATGGCGCAAACCTCTCAGGCTGCGATTGCGCTTGCATTGCTTGAGGATCCGCGCGTTACGGCCATCGGTCTGCATATTGAAGGTTTTGGCGTTCTATCTGAATGGCATGCGCTTGCCCAGGCGGCGTATGCTAAAGGCATACCCTTGGTCGCGCTCAAGGTCGGCGCCTCAGAGCAGGCGCAGGCTGCGACCGTCTCGCATACGGCCTCGCTCGCGGGCAGTGATGCGGGGGCTCAGGCGCTGCTCGACCGGCTTGGGATTGGACGGGCGCGAGATCTACCTAGCTTTCTGGAGGCGCTGAAGCTTCTCCATCTGGTCGGCCCGCTTAAGTCCCCAACACTGTCCTCTATTAGCTGTTCTGGGGGGGAGGCCTCATTGGTGGCCGATACCGCCTTTGACAAGCGGTTGGCGCTGCCCGCGCTTACCGAAGTTCAGCGCAGCGCGCTTGGTGAGGCGCTTGGGCCGATGGTCGCGTTGAACAACCCTCTGGATTATCACACCTATATTTGGCGTGACGCGGCGGCGATGACGAAGGCTTGGCTGCCCATGGCGGCGGAGCATATTGGCTTGACGCTAATCATCGTTGACTACCCGCATACCGATGCGACGGATTGGGAATGCGCAACCGCTGCCGCACTTGCCGTGCGCGCCCAGTCAGGCAGGCCCGTTGCGGTCGTCGCTACTTTACCTGAACTGATGCCAAAAGATGTGGCGGAGCAGCTGATGGCGGGCGGTGTGGTGCCAATCCTTGGCCTGAGCGAAGCCATTGCGGCGGCTGAGATTGCCGCGCATTTGGGTTCGCCTCAGAAGGACCCGCCGTTGCCTCCTGGCCGGGCGCGTCAAGCGGTGCTTTTGACGGAAGCGGAAGCCAAAGCCGCCCTCTCTAGTAGCGGCGTGCCGGTGCCGCGCAATGTCCTCGCTTCCGGAGCTGCGTTGCCGAGTGTCGAAGACCTGCGCGAACCCTTTGCGGTCAAGGGTCTCGGCCTTGCACATAAGACCGAGGCTGGAGCTGTGCGTTTGGGTGTGACGCGCGCAGAGCTGCCGCAGGTGTTATCGGATTTGCCGCGTGCTGACGCGTTGATAGAAGAAATGGTCACAGACGGAGTTGTTGAGCTACTCGTCGGTGTTACGCGGGACCCGGCCCACGGTTTTGTGCTGACCTTGGGCGCCGGAGGAACCTTGACCGAACTGCTGGCTGATACGACCAGTCTTTTGGTTCCCGCATCGGAGCAGGAGATACGCGATGCGCTTGGGGGGCTCCGCATGGCCCCGCTGTTTGCTGGGTACCGGGGGAAACCTGCCGTGGATGTGGCAGCGCTATGCGCTGCAATCCTGTGCGTGCAAGACTATGTGTGCCAACATGCGGAAACGTTGGAAGAAGTTGAGATCAACCCGCTTATCGCGACGCCCGCCCGCGCGGTCGCCGTGGATGCGCTGATCCGAAAGGAGCCCGAATGACGAACCCGATCAAAACGCACCGAGAGGGCGCGATCTTGCAAGTGACGCTGGATCGGCCCAAGGCTAATGCGATTGACCTGGCCACTAGCCGGATCATGGGCGAGGTCTTTGCCAGTTTCCGCGATGATCCTGAGCTGCGCGTGGCGATCTTGACGGGCGGGGGCGAGAAGTTCTTTTGCCCAGGCTGGGACCTTAAGGCCGCTGCTGATGGGGATGCTGTGGATGGAGATTATGGGGTTGGCGGCTTTGGCGGTTTGCAAGAGCTACGGGAGCTCAACAAGCCGGTGATTGCGGCGGTGAATGGGATTTGCTGCGGGGGCGGGTTGGAGCTCGCACTTTCGGCGGATATCATTCTGGCATCGGATCAAGCGCAATTTGCTCTCCCCGAAATTCGCTCGGGCACAGTCGCGGATGCGGCAAGCGTGAAGCTACCCAAGCGTATGCCCTATCACATTGCGATGGAGCTCTTGCTGACCGGCCGATGGTTTGACACGGCGGAGGCGCATCACTGGGGCCTCGTCAACGAGATCTTGCCATCGGATCAGTTGATGGACCGGGCGTGGGAGCTTGCGCGGCTGCTCGCCTCTGGTCCGCCGCTCGTCTATGCGGCGATTAAAGAGATTGTGCGCGATGCTGAGGACTCAAAATTCCAAGACGCGATGAACCGGATTACAAAGCGGCAATTGCGGAGTGTGGATGTGCTCTATGCCTCCGAGGATCAGCTTGAAGGCGCCCGTGCCTTTGCGGAAAAACGCGATCCTCAGTGGAAGGGGCGCTAGGGTCTCTCGCGCGCGCACCCTTTGCGTTAACAAAAACTGCATTGGACGCGTG
>CAYWNJ010000034.1:0-11147 GCA_964459535.1 uncultured Rhodobacterales bacterium | reverse complement strand
GGCCCTGCAAGCGGCGCAGAAAATGGCTGGGATCCGCGTTGATCACGTGATTGCGTGCTTGGCCGGGGCGTCACCGCGCAGCTATGGCCTGGATGCGCAATTAGATCTTGATGGTCAGGCCGTGGATGAGCAGGACATTGCCCGCGTGCTCGCCCGCTGCGAAGTGCCCGACTATGGCTCCACGCGGGAAGTGCTCCACGCCCAACCGGTGAATTTCGCCCTCGACAATCGCTCAGGCCTGTCGGACCCACGCGGGCAGCTTGGCAATACGCTCGCCGTAGACGTGCATATGCTCACTGTTGAGTCCACGGCGCTCCAGCACCTCGTTCACTGTATCAAACGCTGTGATTTGGAGCTCGGCGGGATCGCAAACTCCGCCTATACCAGCGGCATTTCCGCGCTTGTCGAGGACGAGCAAGAGCTGGGCGCGGCCTGCATTGACATGGGCGGCGGCACGACGAGCATTTCGATTTTTATCAAAAAGCACATGATCTATGCCGAGACCGTGCGCATTGGCGGCGATCATGTCACCTCGGACATCTCCATGGGGCTGCAAGTTCCCATGGCCAACGCAGAGCGGATCAAGACCTTTTACGGAGGCGTCCATGCAACCGGAATGGATGACCGCGAAATGATCGAGATTGACCGGGACACCGGCGATTACGAGCATGACCGGCGCACCGTATCCCGGGCCGAACTGATCGGGATCATGCGCCCAAGGGTCGAGGAAATCTTGGAAGAGGTGCGGGCGCGGCTGGATGCGGCGGGCTTTGAGCATCTGCCAAGCCAACAGATCGTGCTCACCGGCGGCGGCAGCCAGATCGCAGGGCTAGATGGGCTCGCCGCAAAGCTGCTGGGTCAACAGGTGCGTCTTGGACGCCCCTTGCGCGTGCACGGCCTGCCCCAAGCGGCGACGGGCGCGTCGTTTAGCTCTGCCGTTGGCCTCGCGCTCTTTGCCGCGCATCCGCAGGACGAGTGGTGGGATTTTGGTGTTCCAACAGATCGCTACCCGGCCCGTTCGCTCCGCCGTGCGATGCGATGGTTTCGAGAGAACTGGTAGCCACTAGATTTTGCCCCGCCTTCCATATCGGCTGATTTTAGCCGAAAAAAAGGCTACAAATTGTGGCGAAACGGCACTTTAGGGGTGACGTCGCGGGCGCAAAGACGTAGAATTAGAGGAATATCGTTAAAGATTCTGCGGTTGCGGAACATAAAAAACAGGCGGACGGACCATGACATTGAACCTCTCGATGCCCGCGCAGGAAGACCTCAAGCCGCGCATTACCGTTTTTGGCGTAGGCGGTGCCGGGGGGAATGCGGTCGACAACATGATCAGCAAAGAGCTTGATGGCGTTGATTTCGTCGTTGCCAATACGGACGCGCAGGCCCTGCAACATTCCAAGGCGAGCAATCGGGTTCAGCTGGGCATCAAAGCGACAGAGGGGCTTGGCGCAGGCGCCCGCGCCTCGGTTGGCGCCGCCGCTGCTGAGGAAAGTATCGAGCAGATTGTTGATCACCTGGCTGGCTCGCATATGTGCTTTATCACTGCGGGGATGGGGGGCGGCACCGGAACTGGCGCAGCACCCATTATCGCCCAAGCAGCCCGCGAGCTGGGGGTTTTGACCGTTGGTGTCGTCACCAAGCCGTTTCAGTTCGAGGGCGTAAAACGCATGCGGCAGGCCGAGTCGGGTGTCGAAGCGTTGCAGAAAGTTGTTGATACGCTCATCATCATTCCGAACCAGAACCTATTTCGCCTCGCAACGGAAAAAACCACCTTTACCGAAGCGTTCTCAATGGCAGATGACGTGCTTTATCAAGGCGTCAAAGGTGTGACCGATTTGATGGTGCGGCCTGGCCTGATCAATCTCGACTTTGCGGATGTGCGCTCGGTCATGGATGAGATGGGCAAGGCAATGATGGGCACCGGCGAAGCGGAAGGCGAAGACCGCGCGATCACCGCCGCCGAGGCGGCCATTGCCAATCCGCTGCTTGACGAGATTTCGCTGCGCGGGGCGCGAGGCGTGCTGATCAATATTACCGGCAGCCATGATTTGACACTCTTTGAACTGGATGAAGCCGCGAACCGCATTCGGGAAGAGGTGGATCCAGAGGCGAACATTATTGTGGGATCGACCCTCGATACAAATATGCAAGGCACGATGCGGGTGTCCGTTGTTGCAACGGGTATTGATGCGTCAGAGGTACAAAACGACGTGCCCGTGCCGCGCCGTCCTCTGGCCGCGCCGCTTGCGCCGCAAGCCGCGCCGACGGAAATGGCACCCCCGGAAGCCGTGCCGCAAACTGCGCCAAGCGCGCCCCCTGCCCCGACGCTTTTTGACCAGCTTGATGTTCAGCAGGCTGCGGCAGCGGACTTGGCCGAAGATATATTTGAGACTGAGATGGAGGACGACCTCCCTCCCCCGGCCTATCAACCGACTATCCCAGCGTTTGAGCCCCATGCCCAGGTCGAGCCAACGCCCGAGACTTTTGTCGCCCCGCAAGCACCGGCGCCGGGCACCCCTTCGCCAGAAGCGATGGAGCGCCTTCGCGCCGCTGCTCAGCGCGCGAATACAGCCCCAAGCGCACCCCGTCCTCCAGCGCAAGAGCCCGCCTCAGAAAAGCCGCGCTTTGGCATCAACTCGCTAATCAACCGCATGACAGGCCAGAGCGAGAGCGCGGCAGTGGCGCAACCCACGCTGCGTGCGCATCCGACAATGCACCCTCAGGCGCCTCAACCTATGGCCGCGCCCAGGCCCGACCCTGAAACCGAAGAAGACCGGATAGAGATCCCCGCCTTTCTTCGGCGCCAGGCGAACTAGATCGTCCGACCTTACGCCTAAGGCACCCAGCAAAACTTTGGTAGCCCCGTTCCGAGGGGTTTCGCAATCGCGTCGCCCGTCAAATCGTAGGGCTACCTCCGGCAAAACAAGGGTAGAACGGCGCGGCGAGGTAGTGCCTGTTGCATGAGAGAGAAGTTCGGGGCAAGAGGCCTCGGGTTTAAGGGCAGGCGCTTTAGCGCGGGCATTATCCGCCCGGCAAACACACAAAAGCCGCACAAGTTGCCAATCCCCGCCTACCTATTGCCCTCATTGGGTCACATTCCAGTTTTAGTAACGATTTGCTTAACGTAATCAGTAGTGAGAAGCTAAATGCCCAAACTTTACGACTTTTTTGCCGACGAGAGCGGAGCTGCCACGGTGGATTGGGTGGTGCTTACCGCCGCGACGATCGGAATCGGCACGGCGGCAGTGAACGCAGTTTCAAGCAGCGTCGGCACTGCTACCGGAAACCTCTCGGCATCTCTCAACACAGAAACCGGCGGATCTTCGAATAACACCACGAACTCAAATGGCGACGGTGATGCGGAAGCTTTTGTTGAAACGCATTATGATCAACCAGAAGATGATCCCAACTCTTAGCTCTGGAGATAGATCTAGGCGTTAGCGCATCTTTTGTTAAATTGGATTCAAATTCGCGGCCTCTCGGCTTTGCCTCGAACGCGAATTTGAATGCGTCATGTTTCCGGTTGAGCAAGCAAGCTTTAAGTCATAGGGCTTGCGTGCTTACCCGATCCTGACTATCGATCATCCCCAGGGCCAGCGGCTAGAGGCGCGGCCTGGGCGGCCTGCGTGGCTGCTGCGGCAATCGCCTCTTTATCCTCATCGGTCAAATCCCCCCGCCCTGGCAAGGCCACGCGCACTTCGCGGCGTGCGAAATCGATACCTGCCGCCTCGAACTCCGACTTGACGCGGTTGTAGATCTCTTTGCGGATCATGAATTGCTTGCCGGGCTTGGCCATGAACTTCCCGCGCACAACGATGCCCACATCATCAATCTCAAAAACCCCTTGGCTTTTGAAAGGCTGTAAGAAGTCCGCGCCGAGGACCTCATCTTGCAGCAGATCCTGTCCAATCCGTTTAAAGATCTTCTTCACCTGATTGGGATCCGTATCAAAGGGTACGGTGAATTTGAGCTTCATAATCACCCAGTCGCGGGAATAATTCGTCAGCTTCGGGATCTCACCATAGGGGATGGTGTGGACAGGTCCTTTGTGGTGGCGCAATTGCATTGAACGGATCGAGATTTTCTCGACAGTGCCCATAGTGCCTTCGACTTCGACATACTCGCCCGTCCGAAACGCGTCATCGACCAGGAAGAACACGCCCGAGACAACATCTGTAACAAGCTTTTGCGCCCCAAAGCCGATGGCAAGACCAACGATCCCAGCACCCGCGAGCAGCGGGGTCGTATCCACGCCGATATTACTCAGGCCCAGCAGCACAAAGAGGATAACAATCGCCACTTGGGCCACCGCGAGGATCAGTGGCAGAACCGTCGACAGGCGCGAGCCACCTGCACCGCCGCCATCACCGCCAAAATCCGCGTTCTCGGGATCGTAGCCCGAAGCGGTAAATTCCGCCGCCAGCTTGCGATTGACGTAGAGCGAGACCAGCTCAAAGATCAAATATCCGACCGATAGGATCAGCAGAAAGTCGATCAAACGCGCAGCCACCCGCTCGCCCACGCCCGCCGAGGCGATGGAAGTTGCTGACATCCCCCAGAAATCTGCGACCGTGATCAGCACAAGCCCAAAGACGATCACACGGCCAATGCGGATATAAGAGCGCTTGGTTGCCGCATAGGCGCGCTCGGCCACTGCGCCTTCGCCCAGCATCGGCGGCACCAGATGGCGCACCAATCCACGGATCGCCGTATCCATAAGCGGTGCAAAGAAAAGCAGCGCCATAGTTTTGTAATGCGGCGCGGTTTGCAGAAGGTCGAACGCGCGATAGCTCACGAGGATGTTCACAATCCACCAAGTCACGATGGTCAGCACGATGCAAAAATAGGGGAACGCCCGGGCGATCTTTTCTTCGGCCCGCGTCACCGGATCATAGCCGCGCATCATGTCAGAGAACTCAGCACGGTAGCGCCAGACCAGCACAGCGACATAGACATGGACCGCCAGGTTCATCCAGAAACCAAGACGGGTCTCACCCAAAGGCACGCCATTGAGCTGGTTAAAGTCAATGATGACCTGAGAAAACCCAATCACAAGCGCCAGCCAGACATTATGAAACACAACGGCGCGCGCTGTAGCATCGCTGGAGCGGACCAACCGATACGCTGGGTTCTGAGGCGCCATTGTAAAGCGTCCAATCGCCCAAGCGATACGCGGAAAGGCGATCAGCCATGTGCCGATAAGCTCGGCATAAGTTTGGAAGTTGGGCGGCATGAACGCTTCGCTTGCCAGGGTTGTGACCACGATAAAGACAATCACCGCGCCGACATCCACACAGAGCCGCTTGAACAGCGAACCAAGCGTATCACGCAGGCTCAGATCGCTTTCATCAGGCGGCGCAAAGCGCAACCATTGCCGCGTAAACCAGCGAAAGACGAACTCGACGGCCAGGCCAAAAAGTGCAATCGCCACGAACATCCAGGTAAATTGAATAAGGCCCGCCGCACCAAAATCAGCATAGAAATTCTCAAACGCCCGCCCCTGTGCCGTCACAAGGATCGGAAGGCGTTGGATCGGAGTGGTAATCGAAGACAGTGCCCCTGCGCTTGCGTGATAGAAAAACTCCGCAGACCCGCCATCGCCGGTTTGCTCGGGCGTTTCAGGCTTTGTGCTTAGTTGAGAGAGCAGGATCTCTCGCACCTCTTTGTCCGACAGGCGCGAGACAAGCGCCGTCGCCTCTGTGTCCGAAAGCGGCCCTGTGATGGTTTGAGCGGGGGCGGCCTCAGCGGACGTGCTGGGCAACAAGCTTTGCGCGGCGCCCCCAGTCGCCAGCAAAAGGGTCAGCATGCAAGTGAGGGCGATGTAACGGAAAAGATGGATCATGTAGCTTGGTCCCGGCCTGAAAGTCGCGCCATCATGCGCGAGCATTTAAGATAGGGCAAGTATTGGGTGCCTAAACGGCACGCCTAGTCAAATCGCGCTCAGCATAGATAGGCTTTAGTCTTGTAGCGCTAGCGTATGTTCGCGCAGCCATGACATGAATTGGCGCGGGTTCGCGGCGCGCTGCTCAATCTCATGTGTTGGGATCGGATCGCCAATGACGGGCCCTTGCGGTTTGTTAAAGGTGTTCGCAATTTCATGCAGCAAGAGGCCCTGGCGCAGGATCGGGGAAATACGACTGGCAATCTGATAAGCCCGGCTATTTTGCCCCGGGAACCGCATGGGCACAACGCGCGCGCCCGATTTTCTGATCATCTTTGACGTGAACACATTCCATTCTCGTTCAATCACAGGACCAAACCACGTGTCAGACGAGGCCACGACGCCAGAAGGGAACAGGGCAACAACACCGCCCCCGGCAAGATGGGCCATTGCCTTGCTGCGCATCTCAACCATTTTGCGCTGCGCATCTGGGTCATGCGGAAAGGGCACCGGGATCATAAAACTTCCCGTGACCTCATCAATCACGGTCAGCAACGAACGGGTTAGAATGCGGTAATCGGGCCGCACACGCCCAATGAGCGCGCCGAAGATCATCCCATCAATCATCCCATGCGGATGATTGGCGACAATGACAACGGGCCCTTCCTTGGGAATGCGATTGATTTGATATTCTGGCGTGGTCAACTCGATCCCGATGACGTTTAGACAAGCATCCCAGATCGCCTGACCCTGCGGCGTGCCCTCACGCTCTAACTTTCGCACAGCGCGCAGAATGCTGTATTTGCCCGTGAAAGCTTCGATCACGCGGATAAAGGCTACTTTCCAAGGCTCATCAAATGTCGTTGCATAGCTAAAGCTGCGCCGGTCATATTTGGTGAACTTCACCAACTGCCCGTCTTTTTGTTCGCTCTTTTCCGTCGAACCATCGATCAAGGCATTGGCCTCATGCTTAGATACATCTGAGCTGTTCATGCGCCCTCGCCGAACTTGTCTAGAACCAGTTTTTCGATCGCATCTGCCAGCGCATCTGCGTCTGCCCCCGTTGTATGCACTTCAATAAAGCTTCCCTTAGAAGCTGCCAACATCAAAAGCCCCATAATGCTGTCGCCTGATACAGATAAGCCATCTTTTGCGATTTCGGCTTGCGCATCAAACGCCTCGACGATGTCCACCAGCTTGGCAGAGGCGCGCGCGTGCAAACCTTTTTCGTTTTTGATTTCCAAAATACGCCGCACCACAACCAACCCTCCCCCAAGCGGTTATTCCGCGCTGATGTTCAGACTATCCATATATTTCTTGCCAGCATCCAGCGCGATACGAACCGCGTCCTCGAGTGGTTTTTGACGCGACTTCACGAGTTTGATCAACATCGGCAAGTTGGCCCCATAGATAATACGCCTGTTTTGAGGCGTGCACGCCCGTAGCGAGAGGTTGGACGGGGACCCGCCTTGCAGATCGGTCACCACTATCACCCCTGCTCCGGCGTCGACTTGATCCGCCGCGACGCAAATTTCTGTCTCTTTCTCCGCGCGATCATGAGTGGCCGCGATCGAAATGGCGGCCATACCGGGTTGCTCGCCAACCACATGCTCAACCGCCGAAAGATACTCGCGCGCCAGGCCACCATGGGCAACAATCACAATCCCAATCATGTTTGCACTCTATCCACATCCGCCACCGCTTTACCATGGGTCAGATCACGATGATCAACCGAGACCTGCCAGCCAGCACGCGCAAGCGTCGCGGACATCGCTTCCGCGATAGTCACGGAGCGGTGTTGCCCGCCCGTGCAGCCAAACGCGATCAAGAGATGCGCTTTGCCCTCGGCGACAAAGGCGGGCAAAAGCCAGAGACAAAGGTTTTCGAGTTTTGCGACAAACGATGCATAGCGCGGGTCAGAGGCGACATAAGCGGCCACCTCCGGCTCAAGCCCACTGGCAGAACGCAGGGCTGAGACCCAATAGGGGTTTTTTAGAAAGCGGCAATCAAACACCATATCAGCGCCCTGCGGCAATCCCCGCTTGTAACTAAAGGACTGAATGCGCACCGAGAGTTTTGATTTCTCATCGATACCATACCAACGTTCGATCTCGGCGCGGAGTTGATGCACATTTAGGTTGCTCGTTGTGAGAACAACATCCGCATGGTCCCGCAGAGGCGAGAGAAGTTCCAACTCCCGCTCTATGCCCACCTCGAGCCCATCCTTATCCGCCAGCGGGTGCCGCCTGCGGGTTTCCGAAAACCGCCGCAAGAGGGTTGGGGTGTCGCAGTCCAGATAGAGCAGTTCCGGCGTCATCTTATGCACGTGCGTGATCCAACTCAGCGTTTGCAGGACCGCATCGGCGGAAAAATCGCGCGTTCGAGGATCTATTCCGAGCGCAAGCGCGGCGGACGTTAGTGGGTCATCCAAAAGCGGTTTGATCAATCGCAGGGGCAGATTGTCAATCGCCTCAAAGCCAAGATCTTCCAGCGCCCGGATCGCACTAGAGCGACCCGCACCCGAAGGCCCAGTGATCAGCACAATGCGATATGTGTTATCTGGGTCCTGTGTCATCTATCGGCCATCCCATGGCAAAGATATAGCCAGATCGCTGCAGGCCAAGCGGGATTCTCACATTTGTGAAAAAGAGGCAGATCAACTCCAAGGAGCTGGGTGCTGCGCTGCGGAAGCCGCTCGGTCTCATGGCTGTCTAGATCGACAACGGCGTAGAGGGGGCAAGCCTCGGCGCGCGGTGCGTTCAGAATGCCAACCCCTCTTGCTTCAACAAGACCGGCGATATTTGGGGCATGGGAGGCGAGGATAACCCCGCCCTGCCGTTCAATCTGAGTTTGATCATCTGAGATCAGGCGCGCCCCGAAGGCGAGAAGCTGAAGGGCGAGGGTTGACTTGCCGCTCCCACTTGCCCCTTGGATTAAAACCGCGCGCCCCTGCGCGGCTACGGCGCTCGCGTGGAGGCGCGTACGCAAGCCTTAGACCGGAAGGCCCACGACAAAGCGTGCGCCCAAAGGCTCGGAGGTGGGCTCGGCATCATTGGGGCGAATGTTCTCGGCCCAAATCACACCGCCATGCGCTTCGACAATTTGCTTGGAGATCGCCAGGCCCAGACCCGAGTTATTCCCGAAATGCTCTGCCGGGCGTTGGGAATAAAACCGCTTAAAGATTTTACCAAGCGCCTGATCTGGAATGCCGGGCCCGGTATCCTCGACAACCGCCAGCACGCGGTTTTCTTTCGTGCGCACCCAAACTCGGATCACATCCCCATCTTCGCAAAATGAGATCGCGTTGGTCACCAGATTCACAAATACCTGCGCCACTCGTGCCTCTAGCCCGTGTATCTCCACCGGGCGCTCCGGCAGGTCGGTTATGAAGTCAATGCCCCGCGCCCGCGCATCCTCGCCCAAATACCGGCTGATATTTTGGATCATTTGCAACAGATCAAACGTCTCTTCTTCTTCCTTAACCAGCTCGCTATCGAGCCGAGATGCGTTGGAGATATCACTCACCAAACGATCCAGTCGGCGTACGTCATGCTCGATCACGTCAAGTAGCTTGTCCCGCTGATCCTCTCGCTTAATCAGCCGCAACGTCCCAACAGCCGAGCGCAACGATGCCAGAGGGTTTTTGATCTCATGCGCCACATCCGCCGCGAATTGCTCATTCCCGTCAATCCGGTTGTAAAGCGCCCCAATCATCCCGCGTAGAGCCCCGGATAGACGCCCTATTTCATCGGGGCGCGCCGTCAGATCTGGGATACGAATGCGGCCTGGGTTTACCTTTTTCTGGTTGCGATCCCGCCCCAGCTCGGCCGCGGCGGCAAGATCGGCCAGCGGGTTAGCAATTGTAGAGGCAAGCACCAAGCTGAGCCCAATGCTAACCAGCACCGCCACCACGCCCATCCGCAAGACGCGCTCGCGCTCATGGCGCACCAAAGCGTCAATCTCGCCCGCTGCCGAGGTTAAAACGATAACACCAACCGGGTTGCCCGACTGGCGAAGCGGCGTTGCGGCTGTCAGTATATGGCCGCTTTCCGTCAGTAGCGTTTCGCTCAACAGCGCATCTGAGTTGCGCGCCTGCGCCGCGATTTGTTGCACTTGTGCTTCGGCGGAGGGAAGATTTGACGGCGGTGGATCGCCTGTCAAACTTTGTATCTGAAGCCAAAGCCAATTGAGGCCATCGACCAAGATCGTCGGGTCTTCGCCGGGTGCCAGTGCCCCTGCGTTGATCTTTCCGATGTGATGGCCGACAATACGCTCTGACAAATCGAAAACTGTCACCTCGACGCCCTGCCGCAAATCAAGTTGCGTCAGCATCTGCGGCACGTCAACATCGCCTATGGCCGACGCACTGACCGCTCCGCTTGCCGGTAGTTTTGCCTCGATGAAATTGGCCACAAGCCGCGCCTCACTGGACAGAGACGCAACACGCTGCTCGACCAAACCATCGCGCGACGCGCTTAGATACAAAATGCCCGCGACAAGAATGTTCAGGGCAATTAAGTTAAAGGTGATGATCTTTCGTGTCAGGGGAGACGTGCGAAGCGAAAACCAGCCGCGCCGAGAGCGGCTTGCCCGGATCTCCTCGCCGGATGCGGATGGGTCGGGCGCGACCCAGTCTTCGCCCAACACAACATCACTACGCGAGGAGTTTTGGGACAGATCCCGCACGAAACCTCCATCGACAAGCGCCACCTGCGCCTACTCTTCGTTAAATCGATAACCGATACCGTAGAGCGTCTCAATTGCCGAAAAATCATCATCCGCGGTGCGCATCTTTTTGCGCAGACGTTTTATATGGCTGTCGATGGTCCGGTCATCCACATAGACCTGATCATCATAGGCTACGTCCATCAGCTGATCACGCGACTTGACGAAACCCGGTCGCTGCGCCAGCGCCTGCAGCAGCAAAAACTCGGTCACGGTAAGCGAAACGTCCCTACCCTTCCAAGTGACCGTATGGCGCAGAGGATCCATTCTGAGGTCCCCGCGTTCAATCACCTTGGTCTCTTCGGTTTCTGCGATCATCTCGCCCGAAACAGCGTCCTGTCGGCGCAACAAGGCACGAATCCGTTCAACCAAGAGGCGTTGGCTAAAGGGCTTTTTGACATAGTCATCCGCGCCCATGCGCAGACCCAGCACCTCATCAATCTCATCATCCTTGGAGGTCAAAAAGATCACTGGCATGGTGGTTTTTTGCCGAAGGCGCTGGAGCAGATCCATCCCATCCATCCGCGGCATCTTGATA
>CAYWNJ010000033.1:0-11152 GCA_964459535.1 uncultured Rhodobacterales bacterium | reverse complement strand
GTCTGCATAGCTGACCCCTCGGGCAAAGGGTGCGCGTCTGGCACGGGTGGTGCGTCACTTGGCGAGAGGTCCGCCTGCTCAAGCTCAATCAGAACCGGCCCTTTCGCCATCAGCGCTTCCTTTCCCATACAAAGCGGATATCGGGCAAACCCTCGTCGTTCCCAGCCCCGTCTGTGCGCTCGACCTCGGCGAAGCCTGCGCGCAGATAGAACCGCTGTGCCGCAACATTGGCTTCAAAAGTCCAAAGTTCTAGCCGAGCACGGGCCCGCATCGCAGCGTGCAACAGCGCTTGGCCAATGCCTTGACGCTGAGCGGCAACCTCCACATAGACCGCGTGGATTACGCTTTCATCTCGCGCGATGAACGCACAAGGCCGATTGCCATGAAGCGCGACCGTGACCCAACCGCGCTCGATCATCTGACCGCAATGGGCGATATCCTCTGCCCCGCTATGGACTTTGGGCAACCACTCAAAACAAGCGTTGGCGGCGCTTAGGATTGTGCCGCAGGCCAGGGCATCCTCGGGCCGCGCCGGGCGCAAATGGGGTGTCATAGCCGATCCCCAAACAAATACTGGGCCGCCTGATCAAGCCGGATATGTGGCGGGCCAAATCCTGGGCGCAGGGTCAACGGGGCGGGCAAGAAGGACGCGGCGCGATAGCGCTCATCCTGCCACTGCGCCGCCCCCGCCCGCGCAGGCGCAAGCAATAGGCCCGGATCTAAAGGCAGCGCGCCGGGGTGAAACGCGGCAGGCTTACCCGTTTCCTCCAGTATGCCCTTGACCACCTCCAGCGGCGCGCCGTCGTGGTCAAGCTCTGCCTCAGTGGTCGCGCGCAGGGCCGCCAGCGCCATGGCTTGGGTCTGCGCCCCGGCGAGCCGCGCCCGATCCTGCGCTGATTGCGTCAGTGCAGTCATAAGCGCGGCAAGCTGATCATGCTGCGTGTGATGCAGCTGGTCGGCCTTGGTGGCTGCAAATAGGAGGCGCTCGACTCGCCGCCCGGCGAGCAAGCGCCGCAAGAAAGCATTCCGACCGGGGCGAAATGCCGCGAGGATTTCAGTCATCGCACCCCGCAAATCCTCAAGCGCGGCTGGACCGGATTGGAGCGCCCCCAAGACGTCGATCAACACAATTTGACGATCAAGCCTGGAAAAGTGCGCCCGAAAAAAGGGCTTAACGACCTGCGCCTTATAGGCTTCAAACCGGCGCGCCATCTCCCGCGCAAGGCTACGGCGCGGCGCGGCGCCCGGCGGCAGAGGCGCGAATGTGAGAACCGGAGATCCCGCCAAATCACCAGGCAGCAAAAACCGCCCCGGCGTGCAGTCGTAAAACCCATCCTCACGCGCCGCCTGTAGATAGGCCGTGAAGGTCTGCGCAAGCTGCTGCGCCTCGGGCTCTTGCAAGCGCGCCTCTGGATCAATCTGCGTGAGCAATGCACGAAACGCGGCAGCTTGCGGGCGCTTTTCGATCCGAGCCAAAACCGCCTCGGACCACGCCGCGTAGCTTTGCTCAAGCAACCCTAAGTCCAGCAGCCACTCCCCCGGATAGTCCACGATATCAAGATGCACGACCCGCGCGCCTTGCAGCCCCGCAAGCAAACCCGAAGGGCGCACCCGCAGCGACAGGCGCAGCTCTGAAATCTGGCGTGTGCTTTCGGGCCAATGGGGTTTGGCCGCCGTCAGCGCATCAAGATGCGCCTCATAGTCAAAGCGCGGCACTGTGTCATCGGGTTGGGGTTGCAGAAAAGCCGCTTCAATACGCTGCTCAGACTGGGCCAACAAATTATGCATACGGCCACGCTGCAAAAGATTCGCAACCAGGGAGGTGATAAAAACGGTTTTCCCTGCCCGGGCGAGCCCCGTCACGCCCAGGCGGATCACAGGCTCAAAGAAGGCGCTACTGACTTTGTCTTGCACGGCGTCGGTGCCGCGCAGCACCGCGTCCGCAAGCGAAGAGATAACCAAGCCTATGCCTTTCGTTCCACCGCCTGGTCTTTAACATATGGCCTCGATGCAAGGCTTGCCAGGGTCGGCATGTCTGGCTAGGGTCTGCCCCCGTTCACCAAACACTATCAGTTTCTGTCCAAAATTGCACATCTCTAGGAGTTTGAGCGCAGGAATAGTGATCTATTTCAAGCTCAAAAGACGCAGAGAGGAGCAATTTTGGCGAAATCCAGAAGGGACGCGGCCCATTTTGCCTCTGACTGCGCCGCTTTACCCTTCCGATCAACCAGATCGCGGCGGATAAAGCGGCTAGTCGGTGGCAAAATGGATCTCGCGCTGATAGTGTTTGGTGAACGGGGGCAGACCCTAGAGCGTGTTTTGTTAAATTGCATTCAAATGCGCTTCCTCTCGGCTTTGCCTCGAACGCGAATTTGAATACGTCATTTTTCTGATTGAACAAAAAGCGGTAGGTCGGAAAACATGCCCAGATACGCTTTGAAAATCGAATATCACGGTGCGCCTTTTGTTGGCTGGCAACGGCAAAAAAACCTGCATTCGGTTCAAGGCGCTATCGAGGCCGCGCTGACAAAGCTCGAGCCTGGCCCCCACACAATTGCCGCCGCCGGGCGTACCGATGCCGGTGTGCATGCGCTTGGGCAGGTTGCCCATTGTGATCTACAAAAGGACTGGGATCCATTTCGGCTCTCAGAGGCGCTCAACTACCACCTCCGGCCAGATCCTGTTGCAATCCGCGCTTGTGCGGTGGCTCCGCCCGATTGGCATGCCCGGTTTTCCGCGATTGAGCGGCAGTATCGCTTTCGGATCTTAATGCGACACGCTCCAGCGACACATCTCGCAGGGTTGGTCTGGCAGCTAAAGCACCCGCTGGATATTGACGCAATGCGCGCCGGGGCGCGTGTGCTTTTGGGGCGGCACGATTTCACGACATTCCGATCTACCGCTTGTCAGGCCGAGAGCCCCATGAAAACCCTGGATCTGCTTGATATCACACATGTGGAGACCGAATGGGGGCCAGAGGCACAGTTTGACGTGCGCGCACGCTCTTTTTTGCACAATCAGGTGCGCTCTTTTGTCGGAACGCTTGAGCGGGTCGGCGCAGGCGCGTGGACCCCTCAGCATGTGTCAGACGCGCTTACCGCCCGAGACCGCGCGGCCTGCGGGCCGGTAAGCCCAGCCTCCGGCCTATATCTTGCTGCGGTCCGATATGGCGAAGACCCTTTTTCTTCGGGTCAATCGTAACCGAACAACCGCGCCGCTGGGCATAAACGCAAAGCTCTTATTCAGCGGCAATTTTAATCACCGGATCCATCCGCGCTAGGATCTCATCGCTCAGATGGCACTTAATCTGATGCCCTTCCGCAAGCGTCCGCACCGGCGGCACCTCACGTTCGCAGAGATTATCTCCAACTTGTGATTTCCACCGGCACCGGGTCTGGAACGGACAGCCAGCTGGCGGATTCATCGCCGACGGAATATCACCTTCAAGCACGATATGCTGCTTTTCAACCGAAGTGTCGGCAATCGGAACAGCGCTCAACAACGCTTCGGTATAAGGATGATAGGGCGGCGAGAATACCTGCTCCGTGTCCCCAAGCTCGACAACATGGCCCAGATACATCACCATCACCCGGTCGCTCAGATAGCGCACAATGCTCAGATCATGGGAGATAAAGAGCAGCGTCGTCTTTTGCTCGCGCTGGATCTCCATCAGCAGATCGGTAACCGCCGCCTGTACCGATACATCCAAGGCCGAGACCGGCTCATCCGCGACCACAATCTTGGCGTCCCCAGCAAAGGCGCGCGCAATCCCGACGCGCTGCTTTTGCCCGCCGGAAAGCTGCCGGGGCATACGATCCGCAAACTCTCGCGGTAGTTTAACAAGATCGAGAAGCTCCAGCATCCTCTGCCGACGCTCCGCCTCGTTATTGCCGACCTTAAAGATCTCAAGGGCCCGGATAATCTGGCGCCCAACAGTCATAGATGGGTTGAGCGTATCGAACGGGTTTTGAAACACCATCTGCACATCTGCAACCGTCTTGGTGTCACGCTCCTCAATCGGTGTATCCTGGATCGGAAGATTGCCTAGGATGATCTCCCCCTCCGTCGCGGTCTCAAGCCCCATCAACACCTTCGCAAAAGTAGACTTGCCGCAGCCCGACTCGCCAACAATGGCTAAGGTCTCGCTCTCGCGCGCCTCGAAACTGAGCGTCTCGTTGGCTTTGACAACCTTGGTCGCACCGCCGCCAAATAGCGCATTCGCCGCCACCTCATAGTATTTCTTGAGGTTGTCCATCTTCAGGACCACATCCCCAACTTCGGCCTTTGCCTTCTGCTCTCCAACAGTCAACGGGGCGGCCCAATCAATCTCTTCGAACTTCAAACAGCGCGTATGGTGCCGGTCATCACCCGGAACCTGCGCCATCGCAATATCGCCCTGATCGCAGCGCCCAGCCTCAAAATAATCGCAGCGCGGCCCGAAATTGCACCCGTTCGGACGCTCATGCGGCAGCGGGAAATTCCCTGGAATGGCAACCAACGGACGCGCATTCTTATCGGCACCTGGCAATGGGATCGACCGGAAAAGCGCCTGAGTATAGGGATGCTGCATCTTATTAAAGACATCCTCGATCGACCCCCGCTCGACCGCCTCACCCGAATACATCACGCAAATCCGATCACAGGTCTCCAAAACCAGCCCCAAATTGTGGCTGATAAACAGCATAGAGGTGCCGTATTTCTTGCCAAGGTCCTTAACCAGCTCAACCACCGCAGCCTCAACCGTCACATCAAGCGCCGTTGTCGGCTCATCAAGAATAAGCAGCGATGGCTCAGACATCAGCGCCATCGCAATGACAATCCTCTGCTGCTGTCCACCGGAAAGCTGATGCGGAAAAGAGTTCAAGATCCGCTTTGGATCCGGCAGCTTAACATCCGTGACAACCTGAAGCGCCCGCTCATAGGCGTCCTTCTCGCTCACGCCTTGATGGATCATCGGCACTTCCATCAACTGCTTGCCAATCTTCATCGCAGGATTAAGCGAGGCCATCGGTTCCTGATAAATCATCGCGATTTCCGAGCCGCGAATATCGCGCAGCTCTTCCGGGCTCATCTGCCCCAAATCACGCCCCTTGAACTTAATCGAGCCCCCCACAATGCGCCCATTCTTGCCCAAATCTTGCATAACACCCAGGGCTACAGTGCTCTTCCCGCACCCCGATTCACCAACCAAGCCCACAGCCTCACCTGGCTGAACCGTCACAGAAAAATCCATCACCGCTGGAATTTCTCGCAACCGCGTAAAAAACGAGATTGAAAGCTTATCGATCTCTAAGATCGGCCCATCATATGCGTCTTTGACCATTGTCCCACTTCCCTGTTGCAATAGCGGGGCGCGACCGCCCTCTTCCTCTTGCCAAAATATCCCGGGGGTCCGGGGGCTGGCCCCCGGTCCCACCACCTCCATCAATCCCGCAAGCTCTCCTCGCGCAGCCCGTCAGCCAACAAGTTCAACCCCAGAACCAGCGTCATAAGCGCCAGCGCAGGAACCATCGCCGCATGCGGATAAAGCGCCAGCAAGCGCCGCCCCGCATTAATCGTCGTCCCCCAATCCGGACTTTCCGATTCAAGTCCCAACCCAAAGAAGCCAAGCGTGCCCAAAAGGATCGTCGTATACCCGATCCGCAAACAGAAATCGACAATCAGCGGCCCGCGTGCATTGGGCAAGATCTCCCAAAGCATGATATACCAGGGCCCCTCTCCCCGCGTCTGCGCCGCCGCCACATAGTCCCGCGTTTTGATATCCAGCGCCAATCCACGCACAATCCGAAACACGGTGGGTGAGTTCACAAACACAACCGACACAAACACAACCAAAATCTCCGGCGGCATCGGTATCCAATCAAGCAGACCTGGCAGGCCTGGAATGGTATAAGTCTTGGTGGCCACAATCGCCCCATCATTCGAGATCAGCGATAGATAGGCCCAAATCAAGCCGCCCAGAACCACGATTAGCAAAGGCGTGCGCAGGCTTGGCTGCGTATAAAACCGCGAGTTCAGCAACACAGCAAAGAAGATCACCGGAAACACAAACAGCACAGCCGCCATATAGTTCGGTATCCCGGTCGCCACGATCTCCGGCGTCACCAACAGATAGAAAAGCAAGATCACGGGAAACGCGAGGATCAAATTCGCCAAGAAGGACAAGATCGTATCAAACCGCCCGCCATAGTACCCGGCAGGCAAGCCCAAAGTGACCCCAACCATAAAGGCAAAAAGCGTCGCCATCGGCGCGATCAAAACGACCACCCAAGCGCCCTTTAGAAGCCGCGAATAGACATCGCGCGCCAAATTGTCACCGCCCAGAAGATACCAATGAAAATCGCCCTCCTCGGCGCTGCGCAAGGGCGTGCCCGGCAACTTGTTCTTCATCCCAGAAACTTGGGTCAACGGATCATGGGTGATCAGCAGGTCAAAGACACCCGCCATCACCCCAGCCAAAACCCAAAACATCACCAGGCCAAAGCCGATCATCCCAATCGTGCTGTCAAAGAGCTTCCCATAAAGCCCAAGCCGACGCTTGTTCACGATGGACACTGCAAAAATCGCAACCAGCCCAATCCAAACCGGTAGCAAGTTCTGACTAATCCCGCCGATAATCCCGGCATTCGTGCCCAAAATCATCCCAAGCACGAGATACGCAATCAGGAGCCCCAGCGTGATAAAGAACAGCCAACGCATCGCCGTCCCAATCATCGCCGCAGGCCCGGTGCGCGCCGCCAACGTCCCATCGGGATTAACGGCAATAGGCCCCTCGTCTCGCGAAACTGCCGCGACAACGATATTTATCAACACCGCCGCCGCGAAAAGTATAACAGCAGCGCCAAAAACATAGTTGAGTGGCGAAAGCGCGCCGGTCCAGGTCAATGGTTCCATATCTTTGCCCCTCCCTTATGAAATTCGAATGCGTGGGTTTAAGAACACATAGCCGATGTCCGAGATCAGCTGCGTAATCAGCACGACCACCACAGAGACAACGGAAACCGCCAACAACAACTCGATATCATTGTTCCCCGCCGCTTGTACCAGCAGCCAACCAAAGCCCTTATAGTTAAAGAGCGTCTCGACAATCACCACTCCGTTCAGCAACCAAGGGATCTGCAACATGATCACTGTAAACGGCGCGATCAGCGCATTGCGCAGCGCGTGCTTCAAGACGATGTTGCCAAAGCTCACCCCTTTAAGCCGCGCCGTACGTATGTACTGAGCGGTCATCACCTCCGTCATGCTCGCCCGTGTCATCCGCGCAATATAGCCCATGCCGTAAAGGGCGATGGTAATCACCGGCAGGGTGAAATTCTCGAATGTTGCGTTTTCAACCGCTTGCGTGGCCGAACCCTTAAACCATTTGAGCCCAAAGGCCGAGGACGAGAAAATCGCGATGAAGATAACGCCCGAGACATATTCCGGCGTTGCGGTCGTTGCGATGGAAAAGGTCGAAAGCGACCGATCCAGCCCCGACCCCTCTCGCATCCCTGCAAGCACGCCGACAAGCAGCGCCGACGGCACCATCACCAGCAAAACAAAGCCCATCAGCTTGGCCGTCGCGCCGAGCCGCTCCGCCACCAAACCTGAGACGTCGTTCTTAAACACCAGCGAAAAGCCCCAGTCGCCTTGCAGGACACCGCAAAATGTAGGTCGCTCTTCAACGGGTGCGTTCTCAAGAAAGCACTGCCCCGTTACTGTCCCATCCTCTTTCTCGGTCACCCAACCAGGGACCACACCGAGCCAGCGGCCATATTTGACAAATGTGTTGTCCATATATCCGCGATCGCCCAGCCAACTGGCCACGGCCTCGTCCGACATGCGGAAGTTACCTTGGGTTTTGGCCAATTTTTCCAAATTTGGATAAAGGTTGGTCAAAAAGAACACGATAAAAGTCAGACATAACGCTGTCAGCAGCATCACGCCCAGACGTCGAAGAAAGAATAGTCCCATCTTTGCCCCTGTCGGCTATGGGCGAGTATGTCCCGCCCTTGCTTAGGCCCGGCACATGCGCTGCGCATGTCGGCCCATTTTCGTAAGATTGATACGACACACACACCCGTGCGCCTCTGATCCGGCTCCCTTGGTCTGCGCGAGTCAGTACATCGCTCACCGCGCGCCTAATTTTCCCCTATCAGGACGCAAAGCATAGCATAGGTCAACGGTACGATTTAAAAATCATCGCAAATTTACGACAAATGGATAGCGCTTTTGCGACATTTCGCCTTATGATTGTATTGCGCCACCGTTCAAATAAACGCATTCGCGGAGATCTTCCTTAAGTTTAAGGACAAACGCTTTAGCCCCGCGCGGCGTTGCGTAGACTGGTAGGTGTTTGACCCGTATGAGTTTGCATGAACCGGGTAAAATAAGCTGCCGAGCCAAAGCCCAAATGGCGCGCAATCTCTTGCATAGGCGCTTGAGTCTCGATCAAGGCGCAGCGGGCGGCGTGCAGGACGCGCTGGGTCAACAAATCCGCGCCTGTGTGCCCCGTCGCCGCCTTGCAGGCCCGCGCCAGATGTGTCGGCGTAACGCCAAGCGCGGCGGCATGGTCAGATATCGTCATGGTCGTTGCATAATGGGCAACAATCCGCGCGCAAACCCGCTGCGACAGCCGCCCCGCCGCCGTTTGCGGCGTAGGCAGGTTTTCCGTCAGCGCGATTTGCCGGCGCAGCCAAACAGAGATGAGCGCTAGATACCCGTCCAACGCATCCTGCACCAACGCGCGCCCGGAATTTGCCTCGCGCTGCGCCGTCTCCAGCAGGCTTGAAATCTCAGTGATGGGACCACTGTCGCGCAGGCGCAACTGGCGCGGGGTTTCCGGCAAGCGCGCTTCCGAGCCAACCGGAACCTGCGCCACCATGCCAATAACTTGCCGCCCTGGCTCAAACGCAAAGAGATGACCCGCAGGCACATAGATCGCGTTATGGGTGCCATAGCCGCGCCGGGTGCCGTTCAGCAAAAGCCGCCCTTGACCGCGCGAAATCCAGATCAGCAGATGCACATCGCGATCATGCGCCAAGGCAAGACGCCAATCCTGACCCATCGAGAGGCCAGCCAGCGTTGTAATGCGGATCGGATCAAGCAACTTCATAGGTTGTATACGTACAGCAAAAAGCTGCGTTTTACAAATTAGCTACGGAATTCCAGGCTCAATCGCCAGTTTCCGGTACTATTTTGTAAAGTCGGTGTGCAGTCTTTCAGCGTCGAGCCAGTGCCAGTCTTTCATTCTGGCGCGCATCCAGGTTCTTTGACGTTTAGCATATTGGCGTGTGGCGATGCAGGCCGCCTCTTTGGCTTGGGTCAAGCTGATCTCACCGCGCAAATGCGCCATAAGCTCCGGCGCACCGATGGCTTTGCAGCTTTGCAAACCAGGATCGAATCGGGATCGCATGGCCTCGGCCTCTTCTAGCGCGCCGCTTTGCGCCATCATTTCAAAACGTTGGTAAATACGCGCATTTAGCCAATCTGGCGTCGCATAAAGGGCAATCTTGGCAACCCGATGCGCGGGCAGCAGCGGCGGCGCGGTCTGCGCCTGCAAAACCGCGAGCCCTTGGCCGGTTGTCTGAAGAACCTCCCAAGCGCGTTGAACACGGGCGCGGTTTTGCAGATCAATTTTTGCTTTGGTCTCAGAGTCAAGCTCAGCGCAGAGTGTGCTCAGCGGCAGTGCATCCCCGCGTTGCCTGATCTCAGGCGGGGTGGCGGGGATGTCGGCCAGCCCTTCGGTCAGCGCCGTGAAGTAAAGCCCCGTACCCCCCACGATAATCACACGCTCTTTTGCAGCAAGGAGGGGTTCAAGCTCGCGCAGCCAGTGTCCGGCGGAATAGGGCACATCATAGGCCAAATGGCCATAAAGCGCATGTGGCGCGCGGCTCAGGTCTTTGGGCCCAGGCCGCGCGGTGAGCACTTGCCAGCACGCGTAAACCTGGCTTGCATCCGCATTAACGATCACACCGCCTTGGGCCTCGGCAAGGGCAAGGGCGAGCTTGGATTTACCGCTCGCCGTGGGGCCCGCGATCAAGATGGGCGTCTGCGGCGCGATATTCTCTAGGGTCTGCCCCCGTTCACCAAACACTATCAGTTTCTGTCCAAAATTGCACATCTCTAGGAGTTTGAGCGCAGGAATAGTGATCTATTTCAAGCTCAAAGGACGTAGAGAGGGGCAATTTTGGCGAAATCCCGAAGGGATGCGGCCCATTTTGCCCCTGACCGCGCCGCTTTACCCTTCCGATCAACCAGATCGCTACGGGTAAAGCAGCTAATCAGTGGCAAAATGGATCTCGCGCTGATAGTGTTTGGTGAACGTCAACAGACCCTAGCCAAGGAAGGCGCGGATGGTCCATTTCATCTCCAAGCGGAATTGAAACCTGTGCCGTTTTAGGACAGGTTGCGCGCAAACGAAATGCCATTGGGGAGCAGCATGAGCACAGCCGAAGCCACACGATACAAACGCGTCATGCTGAAAATTTCAGGCGAAGCGCTGATGGGGGACCAAGGGTATGGCCTCCACCCCCCGACCGTCGATAAAGTGGCGCGCGAGGTCCAGGCCGTCCATGCGCTTGGGGTCGAAATCTGCATGGTGATCGGCGGCGGCAACGTCTTCCGCGGGCTTCAAGGCTCGGCCCAGGGGATGGAGCGCACCACTGCCGATTATATGGGCATGTTGGCGACAGTGATGAATGCGCTGGCGATGCAGTCTGCGCTAGAGACCAAGGATGTCTATACGCGGGTCATTAGCGCAATCACAATGAACGAAGTGGCCGAGCCCTATATCCGGCGCCGCGCGGTGCGGCATTTGGAAAAAGGGCGCGTCTGTATCTTTGCGGCAGGCACGGGGAACCCCTATTTCACCACGGATACGGCGGCGACGCTGCGCGCCAATGAGATGGCCTGTGAGGCGATCTTTATGGGTAAAAATGGCGTGGATGGGGTCTATGACAAAGATCCAAAGCTACACGCGGATGCAGTGCGTTACGACACTGTTAGCTATGACGATGTTTTGGCCAAGCGGCTGAAGGTGATGGACGCCTCTGCCATCGCGTTGGCGCGGGACAATAACCTGCCGCTCTACGTCTTCTCGTTGGACGAGCCGGGCGGGTTTCGCGGGGTTATGGCTGGGCAGGGAACCTATACAAAGGTGCAAAACTAA
>CAYWNJ010000032.1:0-11229 GCA_964459535.1 uncultured Rhodobacterales bacterium | reverse complement strand
AATGCCAAAATGGTCCGTTCCAGCGCCGCCATTTGCCACCCAGCGCGGCCCACCGGGGCGAAAGAGCGCCGCTTGGGGAAACCCGGCGGTCCCTGCGAAGCGCACAGAATAGACGACCTCGGGCTCAAACGCCTGCACTTTCGCATCCAGCCCGTCGTAGCTTTCGCAGGTTTCGCAGACAACATCTGGCATCGCCGCGCGGAGCTGTGCCGCCAATTCGCTGGTCTGATCGTTGTGCAGCAAAACCCGTGTCATGCGACCGCCTCCAATAGCTGACCAAAGCCGTGAATGGGGCCTAAGCCCAGCGCGCGCGCTGCGACAAACATCATGGCTTGGTTCGAGGTGACAACAGGTTTGTCCAGTTCCGCCTCAAGCGCGCTGATGGTCTCTACTGCGCGCATATCCGTGCAGCTCAGCACAATAGCATCCGCGTTTGGATGCGCTGCGCGCGTTCCCAAAGCTTTGACTTCCGCCGGGGTCAAGGCACCTTGGCCGTCATTGTCCAAAACCGCGTCAACTTCGGCCCGCGCGACGGCTGTGATCCCTTCGCTCTGCAAAAAGTCGATAGCGAGATCGTTGATCGCGGGCACATAGGGCGAGGCAAAGCCGATCCGCGTAGCGCCCAGCGCTTGCAACGCCGAAACAACCGCACCTGCGGCGGTGATGCTCTGTGCGCCGTTGCTTTGCGCCTCAATGCGCTCGGCTAAGGCGTGGTCAAAGGCCGGGCCATGGGTCAGCGTGGCGGAGGTGCAGGCGTAAAGCACCGCATCCGGCTTTGCACCCATCAGAAGCGATAACGCGCCCTCAAGCTCGGCAGTGCCAAGGCCCTGCATTTGCCCCTCGTCCGGGATTTCGTTTGCGTCATAGCCGCCCATGCGCGCGACATGCAGGGAAACACCGCTTGGCGCCATAAGGGCAAAGTCAGGCTCGCAATTGATGTTGGTGAACGGGACCAATAGCCCCAAGCGCGCACGTCCCCGTGTTTCTCTCATGCAAAACCCTCCAATATGCGAACAGCGCGCGCATTTTGCGCCGGAGTTCCAAGTGTCATTCTAAGGCAAGACGGCAATCCCACCCCGGCTTGTGGCCGTAAGAAGATGCCGTTCTCCCGTAGGGTGGCATCAATCTGCGCCGCGCGCTGCGTGCTTTTGCAATCGATCAACAGAAAGTTCGTGTGCGTCTCGGCAATGTCAAACGCTGCAAGCCGCGCGGCGACATCTAGGCGCGCGGCTTGGGTTAAGGCGCAGGTTTGCTGCATATAGGCTTGATCCTCTAGCGCCGCGCGGGCGGCAGCCTGTGCAGGCCCAGGCACGGCGTTGGGCGCAAGGACTTTTCGGACCTGCGCCGCGATATCGCCCGGAAACCATCCCCACCCAACCCGCGCGCCCGCCAGGCCATAGGCTTTGGAAAAGGTGCGCAAGACAGGGATATTTCCCAGGCTTAGGGCAGATGGCTCTAAATGATCGGCAAATTCGCCATAGGCTTCGTCGACGACCAGCAGCACGTCAGAGGGCAACTCTGCGCGGAGCCGGGCAATCTCGGCCAAAGAGATACGCGAGCCCGTCGGGTTACCTGGGTTTGCCACAAAAACGAGCGCTGTGTCTGGCCGCACCGAGGCGAGTAGCGCGTCAACATCGACATGACGCGCCGTCTCGGGCGCAAGATCGCAGCGCGCCTGGGCCATCTGCGCCGCCGTGAGGAAAAAGGGATAGGCGTGTTCGGGGACAAGCACGGCGCGCTCTGGTCCTGCATAGGCTGCCGCCAAAGCCGCGATAAGAGCAATCGAGCCCGCCCCGCAGAGCACTTGGCTTTGCGCGATGCCGTGATGCCGGGCAAGGGCGGTCGTCAACGCGGTGCAGTCGGGATCGGCGTAAAGATGTGCTTCTCTAAGGGCAGCGACACTCGCCTCAATTGCGGCAGGGCTCGGGGGCCGCAGGCTCTCATTTTGCGACAGAATGACCGGGGTGTGACCCTCCGGCGCGGTCGTGTCCGGCATCTTGTAGGCCGCCATTTCCGCAATATGCGCGCGCGGTTTCGGGCTGGGGAGCATCACGTATAAGCCTCGCCGCGTGCAGCGATGCTGACCAAGCCATCCGCGATGTCCTGCTCCAGCGCGCCCGCTGTTCGCTGGTTCGGGGGGCCTATCCCGCCGCCGCCTGGGGTTTCAAGGACCAGAGCCTCACCCGCCGAGAGGCGGAACGCGCCTTTGCCCGGCATCCTGTTGCCGCCTTCGACATGCAGCCGCCCAGGCGCGCCCGCTTGCCCGCCATGCCGCCCGGCGGCGGCGAAGTCGATACGCTCTAGGGCCGGGAAGACAAGCATGTCTTGACCGACGGCGCGCAGCACGATGCGCTGCCCCAGACCGCCGCGCTGTCGGCCTGCGCCCCCTGAGTCGATGCGCAGCTCGCGCTCTTCGATGCGGATCGGGGCGACAGCCTCTGCAATTTCGACTTGGCTACCCCAAACGCCGCTTGGGAACGCGGTTGTCGAGAGACCATCTTTTGCCGCCCGCGCCCCGGTCCCACCGTTAAAGACAAGCTCAAGGGCGAAATGCTGTTCTGGCGGTGCCTCAGCCACATGGCGCAGGGGCAGGTCATACATGCAGCTTGCGCCCTCGGCAGGGACCTGATCGGGCAAGGCTTGGGCCAGGCAGCCATAGACCAGATCAGGGGTCATCTGCCCCAACGCGTGCCGCATCGCCACCGGCGCGGGGGCCTGCGCATTGAGGATGCACCCCGGCGGCGCGGTGACCTCAAAGGGCTCTAGCGAGCCTGCATTGTTGGGAATATCCGGCCCAATCAAGCAGCGCAGCGCGAACACCGAATAGGCGGTCGCGTAATTCAGCGGGACGTTAATGCCCTTCTCGACACACGGGTCTGTACCTGCGAAGTCGAGCTGCACGCGGTCTTGGTCAATCGTCAGACGCGCCGCCAATTTGACCGGCGCGTCATACCCATCGACCATCAGCGTCGAGGTCCAACTGCCGGACGGCAAGGCTGCGATCGCCGCCAATGTCCCGTTTCGAGAGGTTTCGATGATATGGCTGGCCAGCGCATCAAGATCGCTGAGCCCAAAATCCTCCATCATCTCGACAAGACGCCGCGCACCCGCTTCGCAACAGGCTATCAGCGCAAAGATATCCCCCTCATTCGCGACAGGCTCGCGCGAGTTGGCCTTGATGATCTCCATCAACAGCCCGTTGACCTGCCCCTGCGCGACCAGCTTGCAGGGTGGGATCAGCAGCCCCTCGTCATAGATATCGGCCCCTTCCGGCCCCATACCAAGCCCACCTAGATCGACGAGGTGCGAGGTGCAGGCGGTAAAGCCGATCACCTTACCTTGAAAAAAGACCGGCATCAGCAGCAGAAAATCATTGAGATGGCCAGAGGCGATCCACGGGTCGTTGGTCAGAAAGATATCGCCCGGGCGCATGTCTTCATCCGAAAATCGCGCGCGCAAGATCCGCACAGCCTCGGCCATCGTGTTGATATGGCCCGGCGTGCCTGTCACCGCTTGGGCCAGCATTCGACCAGAGTGGTCAAAAATACCCGCCGAGATATCACCGCATTCGCGGACGATGGGGCTGAAGGCGGCGCGGATCAGCGCTTGGCCTTGCTCTTCGACGACCGCCAAGAGACGGTTCCACATCACCTGGTAATTCATGCTTGTGCCTCCAGCCAAAGATTGCCCTGCGCATCTACCCGCGCGGCAAAATCCGCACTAACCAGCGTTGTCGTCTGCGGCTCAACGATCAGGGCAGGGCCGTTGAGAATCGCCCCAGGCGCAAGGGTCTCCCGCGTGTAGAGCCCTGCCGAAACCCACGTGCCCGTCACATCGCAGAGGATGCGGCGATGCTCTGCCGGTATGGCGCTATGGGCCTGCGCCCCTTCGGCTGCCAAGCCAAGCGGCGGGGCAGGGGCTGAGACCGAGACAGCCCAGTTGAGGATTTCTATGGACATGCCGGGCACGGGCCGGCTGAATTGGGTCGCATACTCGGCCTCAAACGCGGCCTTGAGCGCAGGCAAATCGGCTTGGGAAAGCGCCCCTTCGGGCAGAGCAATCGCGATCTCGTGCCCTTGCCCGTGATAGCGCATGAAGGCAGAGCGACTTGTTGTCAGCGCGGCCTCGGGCGCGCCAGCGCGCACCACTTGCGCCGCTTCGTTCGACATTTCGGTCAGCAAGGCGTTGACGCTGGACAGATCAAGGCGCTCTAGGCGCATGTGGAGCGAGCGCACGACCTCGAAACTCACCGGCGCATAGAGAAAACCGACTGCCGATCCAACACCGGGGCTGTTGGGCACCAAAATCCGCGAGACACGGGCGCGCCGCGCCACGCGGGTGGCGTGCAGCGGGCCATTGCCGCCAAAGGCAATCATAACGCGATCCTCTAGCGCTTTGCCCGATTCAACCGCGTGCATGCGGCCCGCACTGGCCATCGCCTCGTCCACGATCTCCGACACAGCCCGCGCCGCCATTGGTGGGTCGAGCGACAAAGGCGCGCCGATATCCTGCCCTAGCGCCCGCGTCGCCGCAGAGGGATCAACCCGCAAACGTCCTTCGGCAAACCGCTCCGGGTCGATAAAGCCCATTGCCACATCAGCGTCTGACACCGTTGCGCGCGTGCCGCCTTTGCCAAAGGCTGCGGGGCCAGGCTCGGCCCCCGCGCTTTGCGGGCCAACGCAGAGGCGGCCAATCGTGTCCACGCTGGCGATGGAGCCACCCCCCGCGCCAATCTCGATCATCTCAATCACCGGGATGCGCACTGGCATGCCCGACCCTTTGACAAAGCGCTCGGCCCGCGCAATCTCGAAACTGCGCGCGGTCTGAGGCTGCGCGTTGTCGATCAGGCAGAGCTTGGCCGTGGTGCCGCCCATGTCAAAGGATAAAACCTTGTCCGCCTGCACCTGGCGCGCGATGCGCGCAGCCAAGATCGCACCCCCAGCAGGCCCGCTCTCCACAAGCCGGATCGGAAGCCGCGCGGCGGTCTGCAAGGTGGTCATGCCGCCCCCTGCGGTCATCATCAAGATCGGGCATCTTAGCCCAGCAGCGCCAAAGCGGTTGGCAAAGTCCGATAGGTAGGCGGCCATGAGCGGTTGGATATAGGCATTCCCAACGGTGGTGCAGAGACGATCAAATTCGCGCGCCTCCGGGCTTACCTCATGGCTGAGTGAGATCGCGAGATCGGGCAGTTCGGTCAGCAAGACATCGCGCAGCGCCAGCTCATGCGCTGGATTGGCGTAGGAATGCAGCAAGCAAATCGCGACGGCCTGAATCTCAAGCGCCTTAAGCTGCGCCACAAGCGGCGGTATCGCTGACATATCAAGCGGATGCAGCACATGGCCGCTCACATCGACCCGTTCGGGCACGGTAAAGGCGTGGGCGCGCGGCACGATCAGGTCCGGCTTGTCCAAATTGATCGCATATTGCGCGTAGCGCCGCTCATACGCGATCTCCAGAATGTCGCGAAAACCTTGGGTTGCGATGGTCGCGACCTTGGCCCCCTGCCGTTCGATCAGCGCGTTGGTGGCCAAGGTGGTGCCGTGGATCAGCCCCTCAAGCGCCGCCATCTCCACACCTGCCTGCGCGCAAATAACCTGCGCCCCTTGCAAAGCGCCCAAAGCGGGCTGCGCGGGCGTTGTTGGCGTTTTTGCCGAGGCCACGATCATTTGGCCGCGCATAAGAACGCTGTCGGTAAACGTTCCGCCAATATCGATTGCCAATCGTAAATCTGTCATCTTTCTCACCTTTTCAACGCGCCTTAGAAACGGCGCGCGCTAGGTGACGAGGTCACATCCGCTTTGTCGGCGCATCATTGGATGACAGATCGATTCCATGGCGCTAGAAGACGCCGCATTGGCAGGCGGGGTCAAGTCTGAACTTCATCGACACGCGCGCTGAGCAGGTGCGCAACCACGGGGTAGAGATCCACATGAACGATATCCTTGCAGGGTTAAGCGAAGCTGGGCGGTTGATTGTCACCGGCGATGCGGATCTGTGGGAGATCACCTTTCGCTCGCTCCAAGTTTCTGGGATTGCGTTGATCATTGCCTGCGCCCTTGCTTTGCCCTTTGGCACATGGCTTGCGGTGCGCAGATTTCGCTATCGTCGCGCGGCGATTGCGACGCTCAACGCGTTCATGAGCCTGCCGCCTGTCGTGGTGGGCTTGCTGGTTTATGTCCTGCTCTCGCGCTCGGGCCCGCTGGGGGTGTTGGGGCTGCTTTTTACACCTACGGCGATGATCACCGCTCAGGTGATTATCATCACGCCGCTCATCGCCTCGATCACCCACCAAGCGATGCGAGAGCTTTGGGTCGCGTATCATGATCTGCTGATCTCGCTGAACACAACCCATCGCCAGCGCATCGTGACGCTGCTTTGGGACGGGCGGCGCAGCTTGCTGACCGCTGCGCTGGCTGGCTTTGGGCGCGCAATTGGCGAAGTGGGCGCGATCATGATTGTTGGCGGCAATATCGACCATGCCACGCGGGTTCTCACCACGGCCATCGCGCTTGAAACCTCACGCGGGGATTTTGCCCTGGCCTTGGGACTTGGCTTTGTGCTGATCGCGCTTGCCCTCGCGGTCAGCTTTGCCAGCCACGCCCTGTCGCGGACCGAGCGGGAGGGAACCTGGTGAGCGCGCTTGTCACATGCCACCAACTGAAGGTTCAGCGCCGCGGCCGCACACGGCTTGGCCCGCTTGATTTGACGTTTGCCGAGGCTGGAACAACCGTGATTATGGGGCCGAATGGCGCTGGGAAGACGACGTTGCTCCGCGCCTTGCATGGCATTGAGAGACACCAGGGTGCGTTGAATTGGAAAGCTGAGGCAGACACCTCAATTGTCTTTCAAACGCCGATTGTTCTGCGCCGGTCGGTTGCCCAAAATCTTGAGTACCCGTTGGCGCTGCGAAAGATCCCCAAGCCCCAGCGCGCTGGGCAGGTCGCGCACTGGGCCGAGCGTGTTGGGTTGGGCGCGGTTTTGGAGCGGTCTGCCCTGCGCCTCTCGGGCGGCGAAAAGCAAAAGCTCGCCCTGGCCCGCTCGCTCATTACTGAGCCGCAAGTTCTACTCTTGGATGAGCCATGCGCCAGCCTGGATCCCTCGGCAACCCGCGAGATCGAGGCGCTGCTCCATGGCATTGCCGAGCGCGGCACGCGGATCATCATGGCCACACATGATCTGGGGCAAGCGCGGCGTCTTGCGCGCGACGTTATTGTCCTGCACCGGGGACAGGTGCTTGAAAGCGGCCCCGCGCCGTCGATTTTTTCGAGCCCCGCGCACCCGCAAACCGCAGCCTTCATTGCCGGAGACCTGATGGAATGATCCGACTCGCTATTCTTCTTCTCCTGATAACGTTTCCGCTGCGCGCAGAGCCGTTAAGGCTGGCCGTGACGACGTCGTTTCAGAATTCAGGATTGGCCGACGTGCTTTTGCCTGCAATTGCGCAGGACACCGGGCTAGAGGTCCAGCTTTTGGTTGTCGGCACAGGACAAGCCCTGCGCTTGGGGCGCGGCGGGGATGTTGATGCGCTGCTCGTGCATGACCAAGCCGCAGAGGAAGCCTTTGTCGCGGCAGGCCATGCGCCTTATCGGCGGGAGATCATGTATAATGACTTTGTCATCACTGGCCCCTTAGATGATCCGGCGCGTGTGGCAGAAGCCTCGAGCGCGACCGATGCGCTGCACCGCATCCGCGCCGCACAGGCCGCCTTTGTCAGCCGAGGGGATGAGAGCGGTACGCACAAAGCTGAGCTTCGCCTTTGGCAAAATGCAGACTGGACGAGTTTTGGCCCTTGGTATCGCTCGGTTGGCGCGGGGATGGGCACCAGTTTGAACATCGCGGCAGGCATGGGCGCTTATATCCTAACCGACCGGGCGTCTTGGCTAAATTTCGAGAATAAGCGGGATCAGGTCCTTCATTTCTCGGGCGATCCCATGCTCCTCAACCGATATTCCTACCTGCCTGTAAGTCTCGAACGGCATTCCCACATCAACGCCAGCGCTGCCTTGAGGTTGGAGGAATGGCTGGTCTCAGACGCGGCGAAAACTTTGATCAACGGGTATCGACGCGATGGCAGCTCGCTTTTTACCTTTTCGGCGACGCGTTAGGCGGCGCAAGCTAAATGCAGACGCCGCCTAAAGCGTCCAACTTTAAACCTGAAGCGTCTTGCTCCGAATTTCTGCCCCGCGCAACAGGCACTGTTGCGCCGCGCCGTTCCGCCCCCACGGGGCGGCGCGATTGCGCCTCCCCTCGGAACGGCGCTATTCGAAAGGCCGCTGGATGCCTCAGGTTTAAAGTTGGACGCTCTAAGGTTTAGTTCTACGCCGCCGAAACAAGTTACCAATCGTTTGGAAAACCAAGTCAAAATCATAGCAAGTTGACTGGTTCCGCTGGTAAATGAGATCCAGCTTGGCCTTACGCGGAACGCAGATGCGGCAATAGACCTCGTCAGTCTGAGCCGCCGTTTCGCACCGGCTGAGGATCCGCTCTTCGTGTTTGTGAAAGCGAATGGTGGCCAGGCCCGTAACGCCGGGCCGGGACCGCAAGACCTGCCCATAAAGCTCGGGGAACCGCTCAACATATTCGCGCAGGGGTGGCCGGGGGCCAACAAAGCTAAGATCACCGCGCAATATATTGAAAAGTTGAGGGAATTCATCCAACCGCTTGGCCCGGAGTCGGGCCCCAAGCGGCGTTATGCGGGCGGTCTTGTCACCGCCCGAGACGCCTCCGTCCCCCGATACAACCGTCATTGTGCGAAATTTCCATAGCCCAAAGCTTTGCGTTGGGCTTTTCATGCGCTCAGCGACATAAAAAAGAGGCCGCCCTTGTTTGATCCAGATATAGCCGATGAGCCAAAGAATGATTGGCCCTAAGATAACGACCAGCAGGCTGGCAAAAAAAAGATCAAAGAGGCGCTTGCGCAGTGTCATATGTCTCTTTCCAACGCCGCCAATCGTCGACAATCCCTTGAGCGGTGCTGTCTGATGCCAGAAAGTAGACGCGCTTTTCAAGACGTTCGGTGTCCAAGGTAACATCCCAGATCACGCCCGCACCTGCCGCCCGGCGGTGCCAAGCGCGCCCCGCCGCGTCCAAAAGCGCACCCATTGCGACGGCACCGGGGGCAGCGACGTTCAGACGCTGGGGAAGTTCACTTTGATCCGTCAGTGTGGCGAGCGTTTTAGCCAGTGCATAGGGACCAATATAGCTCCGGCGCGGTGTTCCATATTCCGGCGTATAGTCCAACGCCATTCCGGCACGCCAGCTCTCTAGGATCGCATCCGCGCCCGCGATATTGCCGATGCGCAATAAGCAACAAGGATGCTCATGCGCGGCGGCCATCAGTTCCATCGCGTGTTTCGCCTGCCCATAGGCCGAGAGCGGCTGCACCGGCCCTTCTTCGGTCAAAAGCCCTGGGACGTTCCCATAAACAGCCGCAGAAGAGGCGATTAGCACCGGCCCCGCCTGCGCGCGATGTGCGGCGTCCAATACAGCCTCGACCAGGCGCAGGTTCAGGCTAAGGTCTGCATCGGGTTTAGGAACAACACCCAGCAGGCAAAGCACGCGCGGCGCGGCACGGAGCAGCTCTGTCAGCGCGTCTGGCGCGCCCAAAGGGTCGACGCATACCATACTCTCTGCTGGGCGGCGGGATTGCCAAATCGCGGCGCCCGTTCCCCAAATGCTCCTCAGCATAAAGCCAAGCCGCCCGGTGGCCCCGAGCACAATGGGCTTGATGACAGGGCGTATGGGCGTGGAAGGCGTTGACGGCATAATGTGAGATAGTATCCTTACCCGAGTTTGATTCCAACATCACGTTGGCCGCTGAATTGCTGCGGAACCCTGGGGGCAAGTGAAACATGATGAGATGGCCTTTGGCCGGTTTAGTCGTATTTTCGGCTTTGATCGGCTGCGCGGATAACCTGCCACGCGGTGCTGCGGTGGATCGCGAGATACTGTCCTCCGCTGACGATGTTGACGCCGATTTCGCCATTTACCCCGTCACCCGGAACTTCCTGCCCAGCGTCGCACAATGGCCGCGCATAAACGAGACAAAGACCGGCTGGATCGGCCATTCCCCCGGCCCAAATGCGCACAAGATCGCGGTTGGGGATACGCTCAATATCCGCATCTGGGATTCGGGTGAGGTGTCACTCTTTACCGGCCCTGGGTTTCCGTCGACCGATCTCACCGGGGTTCGGGTCTCGCAGGATGGTATGGTCTTTATCCCCTATGTTGGAGATGTCAGCGTCGCCGGACGTTCGACCGATAGCGCCCGTATGGCCATTCAGAAAAGCCTAGAGACAATTGTGCCGTCCGCGCAAGTGCAGGTGCAAACTGCTGCGGGACGTTTGAACTCGGTTGATTTGATCGGCGGCGTGCGCGCCCCTGGCACCTATCCGATACCAGATCAAAGCTTTTCGATCCTGGGCCTGCTGGCCGCTGGAGGTGGTGTTGATCCATCGTTGGAAAATCCCCAGATCCGATTGGTGCGCGACAAGCGGAACTATGCGACATCGGTGGAGCAGCTTTATGAAAACCCGCGCCTTGATACGGTGCTGCGGGGTGGGGATAAGGTTATTATCGAAGCGGATAAACGCTATTTCTTGTCGCTGGGTGCGGCGGGGGTCGAGGCGCTCCATGCCTTTCCAAAGGCGCAAGTAACCGCCGCAGATGCTATGGCGATGATTGGTGGGGTCAATGATGGCCGCGGCGATCCGCAAGGCATTTTGATCTTGCGCGAATATCCCGATAGCGCGGTACGCGCAGGCGTGCGCGGGCCCCGACAAACGCGCGTGGTCTTTACCCTGGATTTGACCAATTCAGATGGCCTTTTTTCAGCGCGCAACTTCGAGATCGCGCCAAAGGATCTGGTGCTTGTGACAGAAAGCCCTGTCACCAATACGCGCACGATCCTAGGCTTGATTGGGTCGGTCTTTGGTGTGGCGAACATCGTAACCAACTAAGGCCAAATGCCATTGCGCACGTTTTGAGCCCGAATGCGGGCGCATAGATCAACGCACCAAGTCTTTTCTTGCGCGCCATGTTGGCCTATAGCTGCCAAAACGCCAGCGCGGCGGAGGGAGCAGAAATGACCAAAACCAAGCATGATAGCGATGTCGCCTTTATTAAGGCTCTGGCAGAATTGCTGCGCGAAAATGACCTGACCGAGCTGACGGTCAAGCGCGATTACGCCGAGGATGAGTGTTTCTGCAACGGCTGCCTGATTGTCAACGT
>CAYWNJ010000031.1:0-11355 GCA_964459535.1 uncultured Rhodobacterales bacterium | reverse complement strand
ACAGCTCAGGTCGCAAGGGAATCCTGAATCCGGTCAAGACGGACACGCTCTAAAGCCTGATAGGCCACGGCGAATTTTACAGGTTGAGTGGCACAGGCATCGTCACGAGTTTTGCTATTACGTCGAAACTAGCACCAGCCTGAGCGGGGCTTTTTGTCCGGCTTACTGGTTCGAGGCGCAGCTAGAAGAATTATAGGTGGATAGGTTTATACGTGACGCATCTTGATGAATTGCCTGATGGTTTAAACGTCCAGTCGGTTGTCTCGCATGAGCGTCATCCATGGGCGCGTGATGAAACGTGTTTCAATTCTTCAGAAACAAGATTTGTAGCCGCGTTCAATATCGTCGAAGCAACAATGATGAATGACATGGGGAAATTCGTCTGGGGTTCAATCACAGATCAACAGCCAGTGGTGGCAGGATTTTCGAAGGGGTTCAGGGCCTACTGTTGGGAGCGTCCGTTTGCTCATTGGCTGGATGACAGATGCTTTGCTGTAAAAAATAGCACCACGTAGACAGTCGTTTCCTGTGATTGCCGTCCATTTTGACAAAGGATTTCAGATTTTGGATGGTTTGGATCACCTTGATTCAAGGGCAAGCCATTCAGACAAAACCTTGTTGAGAGAGGATTGGTTCACGACAGAAAATGAGCTAATAAGAGCTATAGGTGTATAGCCTCAGTTGACGGGCTTCAGTAGAGTTCACGAGAGGTTAACTTCCGCGTTGACACAATCTGAGGGGGATAGTCGTCTTGATAAAGAAGATGAGGTTCGGCGATTCTTCCAATGGTCGAGCAAAATTTGACGCAAAAATTTAGAAGCGGAGTGTTTATACATGAGTGAATTCTACTGGGATTCAGAAGCCTGGGAAGTACGCAATGCAGATCGATCAATGTGGTTGCGAAGAACCGAGAGGTTTTTTCATGGGCGGCATGATTGCTGGCACACTGAAAAATACATCATTTTTGAACCCGATTTTTCAATTGGCTTTAGAACAAAAGACCTGACAGGTAGAGCGAATCTTAGAATCGAAGTACTCCCTGAGTTCGTTGAGTGGACCCGTGATAAATCAGGCCGTGCAATAACGATGATCGATTGGGCGACTGATTTGGTGATAGTTTCTATCCCGAAAGGTCGATTAGAAGAGTTGGGGCCGATAAGGGCTCAGGAAAGGCAGTTTGATAGTATAGCGCGTCAAGAGCGGTTTTTGAACGCGCTGCCCGATATGTTATCCGTGCTTCCTGAATTGCGAGATAAAGACGAAGAGAACCAAGCACTCGCAGCAGGGCGCATAGGCTACACCGTACAATTTTCTGATCGATTTAACACCGCTTTGAATGATGGGAGATATTTGAAGTGAACATTTCGGACATCCGAACATCAGAGGATTCAATATCTTACATCACCAGTTATAACTTCAAATCCAAGCGCGGTTTCCAGAAGGGGCGGAAAAGCTCAATCTTTGGGCAGCGGTTCATCACCACCTTCAGGCCAGCCTCCTCAGCCAGCTTCGCCGCCGCGTCGTCATAAACCCCGATCTGCCCCCAAAGCACCTTGGCACCAATTGCAATCGCTCTTTGAGCAAGGCCGTAAAGCTCTTCCTTAGGGCGAAACACCTCCACCATATCAACGGGCCGATCAATCTCTTCCAATGAATGATAAACTTTAATCCCACGGATCTGCGTAACTTTGGGATTGGGATTAACGGGCAGCATTTCATAGCCAATCTCATGGAGCTGACGCAGCACCCCATAGCTAAATTTGGTCTTATCCGCGCTCGCCCCCACCATCGCGATGGATTTGACCGATTTCAAGATACCCGCGATATAGGCCGGATCGTAGTCATAGATGTGATCAATATCTGCGTCAGGCATTTACGCCTCCTTTCCATCACTTGCCGGTACGGCAATATCCGCCTTAAGCTCATGCGGCTCGAGAGGGTCTAAGAACGGGTTGCGGTAGAGCTTGTCATGGCTTTCTACACCGATCTCTAGGGTCACATCCGAAAGCGCACGCGCCACGCATAAGATCACATAGCCATTCGCAAGCTGGCGATTGTTCAAGGCGACCTGGCGGCGTTGATCCACCGCGCCCGCTGTAAGCTTGGCCGCGCAAGTAATGCAGCCGCCATATTTGCACCCAAAAGGCAAATCCACCCCTTGCGCGCGCAGCGCATCCAGCAGCGGGCGACGTGCGTCTACTTGATACTGAGCATCCGCGCGATTTGCGATTGTGACGGTGTGCATTGTCATAGCCAAATATCGCTCGTGCAATCGCCCCCGGGATAGCGCGCCTCATGGCAGCGGGAGGGGCCGTTCGGCTCTTGTCCGAAATCAACGATGAAATCGGGATTGATGGCCATGCCACCATTTTCCGGATCGCAATCAATCTGAACCATGACGCCGCCCTTTGTGCGGATCTCAGGGTAGAACTGATTGTCCCAGGTCGAGAACAGAGACGTCGTCACATAAAGCCGCCGCCCATCAAGCGAGAGCTGGAACATTTGCGGCCCGCCCGCAACTTCAACGCCGTTCACCTTGGGCGCTTTGCCCAGAAGCCCGCCCATAAAGACCTGCCCCGTCAGCTTCGGATGATGCGGGTCGGAGATATCATATTGGCGCATATCCCCGTGCAGCCAATTGTTTAGGTAAAGATACTTATCATCCATTGAAATCAGAATGGCTGACATTACCCCGGGCAGCGGGATTGGCCATTCGGGATGCATCTCGTTTTCGACATCAATGATCTTTTCCCACTGCCACGCGCCCGCATTATCCTTCCACCAATGAATCACATTCGTGGACAGCGCCGCACCGCAGAATCCATGGGTGCTGTCGGGGTTGTGGTGAAACTTAACCTCGAGCGGCAAGAGGCCATCTTCGCCCAGGTAAAAGCTCTGCACCGGTTTGCGGTTTTCAAAGTCCCAAAAATGCAGCTCGCGCCCATATTTGAGATGGCCCACTTCCTCAAGGTCAAAGCCAGGCATGAACGTGTTTGGCGCGGCCCATTCCGAGCTTACCATGACGTTATGACGCGGCTGATACCAAAAATCATACCCGAATTTGATATCGCCCATGGAGTTCTCCCACCGGCCGACAATGTTAAAGTCCTTGTCTAGCTGGAGATATCCGCCCGGCGCCTCACCCTTTGCATTCCCGAGAAACGAGATGATAATCTCAGAGCCTAAGCAATGCACAGTGTGCGGGCCGGAGAGGTCCGCCTTGGCCTTGATCTCGGCCCCCTCAATCACCTTATGCAGGCGCGGCGCGCGCGGATCGGTGGCGGTGTCCACGATATGTAAGTTGTTTGAGCGTACGCCCGGCAAGATCAGATATTTGCGCGCCATCGAGCTGTCATCATGGCAAGAGGAGCACGCATTCCAGCCCATATGATGCAGCTCATCCCCAATGCCGGGCATTTCGAGGCGGTGAATAACTTGGCTGTAGGTCGGGCTTTCAGGATCAACATCAACCGTAGCGAGATAGTCGGGCTTTTGAATGCCAGTGCCGGTGTAGATTGCGATTGTGTACAGCAATTTCTCCCGTGGGGCCTCGATCGCTTCTTGGGGGCTGGCATAACCCGGTCCGCAACAGTCTTTCATCTTGTCTCCTTATCCGGGCTACGCACTGCGATTCGGCATCTCGCATGGTGCATCAAACTATTGATGCGTTTGTCCGTGATCGCAACATGCAAGCGTTTGGTGAGCGATCCGTCCTAAAGCGTCCTAGTGTTAAACTTGAAACTCCTCGCTCCGAACATTTCCTCGCGCAACAGGCACCGTTGCGCCGCGCCGTTCCGCCCCCACGGGACGGCGCTATCTGAACTGCTGTAGGGTGCTTCAGGTTTAACACTGGAACGCTTTAGGGTCGCTTATGCCCCGGTTTCTTACGCGCCTGAGCCGCCAGAGCATCAGCATAGGCCCGCCGCGCAGGTGCATCCATTTTTGCGACAGCGCTCAGCCAAGCCTCTTTGATCTCGCCTTGAAGCGCTAGGGCCTGTGTCGTCTGATCCGTAACCTGCATCTTTAAGCTGTCCATATCAAAAGGGTCAGCTTTCAATGCCGCGATAATCTCTGCCTGCGCCGCGGCGCGCGCCGGGCGGCGCATTTGCCGTCCCACGTCACTTTGCCGCACGCTGCGGATAACGTGCCGTCTCAGCTCTGGCGGTAGCGCGGATATGTAGGGCTGCGCAAAACTCAACGCGTTGCCACGGGTCATTGGACCGCGCAAAGCGGCACCAACAAGCGCGCCGATAACAAGCAAGTTTAGCGCCAGTGAGACAATCAGCGCCCCGCGTATCCACCAAGAGGTGCGCGGCACAGGTGTACCCGGTTGGGACATATCAATTCTCCTCACCGTCGATTTCCAAAGCGAACGCAAAAGCCGTCTGCCCAAAGGGAGCGGAATAGAGGGCCTCTCCACCTTGAAGCAGATCCAAGGCAGGCTCGGGCAGATAGGCGGGCGGGCTGATCCCAATCCAAACCCCCGCACATGAGGTGGCAACAAGCCCGCCCATCCCTTGCCAGCCGCCAAGCAGATCATGACAGCGCTGCCAAAGGCCCGCCCTAGGCAGAGGCCGCGGCGCGGGCACCATCTGCGTTGCGAGCGCATCTTGCAGGACGCGGCCCATCAGCGCCTCCGGCGGTGAAACCTCGCGCGCCTGTGCAAGCATCTTATCGAGCTCATCCATGTCCCCGCCCCTTCTGTGGCCCTATATATATTCTCATGGCGCATCCCCCTGATAGCCAAGTGCCGCGCGTTGCGGAGCCAATACCGTCTTTAGCGCGCGTTTGCCACGTGCCGTCAGGCTTTCCACCGCCTCAATGCCCAGATCCAAAATCTCGGCAATTTCCGGGTTCGAAAGCCCTTCTATATGCCGCAATATCACAGCCAAGCGCTGCCGCTCTGGCAATGTCATCAACGCCTCGCCAAGCGCATCGCGCCGCGCCGTATCTTGCAGGCGCGCTTCAGCGCTTGGCCTTGTGTCCGCTGGATCGGGAATATCGTCCAGCGGCGGACCCGCCCATCGCCGCCGACGCAAGCGATCCGTGCAAAGATTTGCTGCAACCCGGTAGAGCCAAGTCGTCACTTTCGCGTCCCCCGATTGCCAATCGGCAGCAGCCCGCCAAAGGCGCATCATGGCCTCTTGCGCCACATCTTCGGCCTCTGCCGCGTCGCCAAGCATCCGAAACGCTTGCGCATACACGCGCGGGGTCAAGCGCGTGGTGAGGCCGCGCGCCGCCCATGCCTCGCCGCGCGCATAGGCGGCGAGCAGGTCGGCCTCGGTCCTATTGAGATCCTGATCCAATGGCACAGCCATAATCCGCAGCTTAGCCGCGCTGGCCCAGCACGCAAGCCGGGCCAGCCATCGCCTGAGGGCTTAGCTCTTTGCGGCTTTGCGGCGTTTCATCTTTGCCTTGATCGTATCGAACTCATCCTTCGAGATCCCGCCAGAGCCATCCGCATCCGCGCGTTCGAACATGCGGTCCGCACCGCGTTCGCGTCGGGAATTGGCAAGCTCATCTGTGCTCAGGATCCCATCTTGGTCTGCATCCAACTTCGAGAGCATGCGATCGACGCGCTTTTCGGCCCGAGCCTGGGCATTGGCCAGCAGTTCTGCCTTGCTCAGCCCGCCATCGCCATCAGCATCCATCGCCGCAAAGCGGGCTTGTTTATGCGCCTGCATTTCAGCACGTGTCACCTGCCCATCGCCATTGGCGTCAAGCTCGTCAAAGCTTGGCCGCTCTCCTCGTGGCGCAGCCTGCGCCGAGCTTGTGAAACCCGCCAGGTTAACGCCAGCTCCGATCATCAAGGCAAGTGCGATCATCCGTGTCATTTGATTTCCTTTCATTGTTCAGCGCACCCCGCTCAGGTGCCGCTCTATCCTTTCAAACGGGCGTGCTCAGAATTTCCGTCGCAAGAAAAAACCGCGACATCCGCGCGCAGTGGCATTACGCGCAATGTTACTTGAGCCCGCGACGCTCCATCTTCAAAGCTCGGACTCTTTTGAGAATTGAAATGCAGGACCTCGCTCAGCACAGCGCCTTTGCCCAAACACGCGCCGATACGCGCCGCGCGATGCATCGCGGCTGGCGGCGGCGCTGTCCTTACTGTGGGTCAGGCCACCTCTTCAAAGGGTATATCTCCGTCACGCCAAGCTGCACAGTTTGCCGCCAACCGCTCAAAGCGTTTGAGACGGCGCGCTGGGTGACCTATCTTACCGCACTCGCGTTGATTGGTTTGCATGCAGCACTTGGCTACCTACTGTTCAGAAGCTTCCAACCCGACCCGCTGATCTTGTTCACGATCTTTGTGGTTGGCGGCGTGAGCCTAACACTCTACCTTCTGCCCAAGATCAAAGGGGTAGCGATCGGCTATCGGTGGGCACGGCGACGCACCGAACTCGATGGCTAGGCCCCGCAGGAGCGGAGTAAGCAAAATCGACAAGAGCCAAATTCGTAATGCTGCTACCGTTGTCGTCATCCGCGACAGGTTTTCTGATGCGCCCAAGATCCTTATGGGACAGCGCGGCGCAAAAGCGGTCTTTATGCCAAACAAATTCGTCTTTCCGGGCGGCGCGGTCGATGCGCAGGACAAAGATATCGCCTTGTCCGGTCCCCTGCCCGCCCTTTGCGCCGCCCGGTTGGCTGAGGACTGTACTGCCGATATCTCAACCGCCCTTGCCGTCGCCGCCATTCGCGAGCTCTTTGAGGAGACCGGACAAATTCTAGGACACGCGGCGGATTGGCCCGATGCCCCAGAGGACTGGCGCGCCTTTGCCGCCGCAGGCTATCGCCCGGATGCCCAGCCCTTGCAGTTTATCTTTCGCGCGATCACCCCGCCCGGCCGCCCACGCCGCTTTGATGCGCGGTTTTTCTTGGTGGATGCGGCAGCGCTCGCCTCAGATCCTGACGACTTTAGCAGCGCCTCGGACGAGCTTTCTCATCTGCAATGGGTCCGCCTGGACGAAATTCGCAAACTCGACATGCCATTCATCACCGAGGTCGTTTTGGCCGAAGTCGCAGCCCGCGCTGCCGACACAGCGCCCCCCGACTCGGTCCCGTTTTTCAAAAACGATGACGAAGAAAGCCTCTTTTTAAGGCTCAGGAACTTACCAACACCAGCGCCAGAATAGAGGCGCCAAGCACGGCGATTCCGACCCATTCGCGCATTACCACACGCTCGCGAAAGACAAGGATCGTCACCAGCGCGGAAAAGATCAGCTCAATCTGCCCCACGGCCTTTACATATGCTGCATTTTGCAACGTGAAGGCGACGAACCAGCAGAACGATCCGCCCATCGACATCAAACCAACCCAGATCGCGACCCGCCGCGCATGCCAAACCGCGACTAGCTCTGGGCGCGCGCGTATCGCGAGCCAGGTGCCCATTGCGATGAATTGCATAGCGGTAACGGCAGCCAGTGTGGTGCCTGCGCGCAGCCAGATGTCCTCTCCTGCCAGCTCAAGCGAGGCGCCGCGATAGCAAACCGCAGAAACGGCAAAGAGAACGCCCGAGGCCAGCCCTAACCCCGCCGCGCGATTAGCAAGGTGGCTTAGCCGCCACTCGGCCTGCTCGGGCGGCGCGCTGAGCAATAGAACGCCAAGCACCCCCAGCAGGATTGCGGCGAATCCCAAAAGGCTCACGCTCTCGCCTAAGACGACAAAACCAACTAGGACCGCTTGGACGGTTTCGGTCTTCTTAAAGGTAATCCCAACCGCAAAGTTGCGCGCTTGAAAGAGGAGCACAACGCAAAGCGTTGCGATGATCTGCGCCAGCCCGCCGACCGCACCATAGAGCCAAAACACCACGCCCATGGATGGAAGCGCCTGACCTGTCACGCTGATATAGGCCCCGAGCAAAAGCGCGACCAATGGGGCTGAATAGAAAAACCGCGCAAAGGTGGCGCCCGACGCGCTCAGCGTCGTTTGCGACAAGGCCTTTTGCAGAACAAACCGCAGCGTTTGAAACAGCGCGGCTGCTATCGTGACGGGAATCCAAAGGCTCATAGAAGCGCCTTATCGCGCCTTGCCCCCCTTTGACCAGAGCGGATGCGGAACCGGGTCCTTTGCGCTCAGGAAATGGCGGGCAAACACCTGAGCATAAGAGCGATAGTAGTACCCTTCATTGCGGCTAAGATAGCGCGCACGGTTGGTCCGATAAAGTCCAGGCAACCTGTACCAGGCGACACGCGGATGCATATGATGCACCATGTGCAAATTGTTATTTAAAAACAGCAGGGCAAGCGGCCCGCGATCCTCGATCACCACCGTCCGCCCGCGCGCTTTTTCATGGGCCTGATGCTCTAGAAACGTGCGGATCTTCAGAACCGACAGCGCGGCATAGGCGGCAACAAGGTAGAGCCAAAACGGCATTGGCGTAAGCGAGACAAGCCATATCACCAAAACCGCACCTGGGATGTGCCAGAGCCAGCCCTTGGCAACCTGAAAATCACCGGCGCGAATGGCCTGCCAATCCTGCGCCATAAACGAAATTTGACCAATGGCAGGACCAAACAGCATCCGCCCTGCCAGCGTGTTGTTAACGCGGCGCAGAAATTGTAGCCACGCAGGCATTCTCTGCCAGACATCTGGGTCCAGATAATTGCTTTCCGGATCATCATAGGGGTCAGTCAGGCAGACATCTTGGTGATGCGCCAAGTGGGTGTCGCGAAACCGCAGGTAGGGAATGGCCAGACCCGGATTGATATAAGCCAGTGCCTCAGAGGCAACGCGCGAGGGGAATGGATGGCCGTGCAAGATCTCATGCGTAAGTGAGGCATGGAGCACCAAGGCAAAGCAAACCAGACCAAAGGCCAGCCCCAGAGATAGATCAGGTGCCCAGACCACGCCCAAAACAAGAAGCGCAAGGCAGGAGATAAACAAAACAAGCGTCGGCCATTCGATGATCAACGGGCGACGCGCTGGCAAGCGGCGCGAAGAGGACAGAGTTTGCTCCGTGATAAGTGGTTGGTATCAAGGCTTTTTAATACCGCGCGGCCTTCGGGCCAATTCTGAGTCTTGTTAACATATTTCTCTGAATGATATATAAATCTCACAATGTTTACATTTATCAACAAACTTGAACGTGCGGCGCAATTTCGAGCACGGCTTTCTCGCGCGATGCGGGAAACGGGGTTTACGCAAAGCAGTCTGGCGCGCGCGATCAAGGTAGATCGCTCCACCGTTAGTCAAGCGCTCAGCGATGATGGCGCGCGCTTGCCAGGGGCGCATTTGATTGGCGCAAGCGCCGCGGCGCTTGGGGTCTCTTCTGATTGGCTACTCGGCCTGTCGGATCGGCCCGAGCGGGCGGCAGAGCTGGTCGCGAGCGCGCTTGAAGTGACCGAAGCGCCGCGCGCCTTGGTGGACGAGACCATTTTTGCATGGCACCAGGAGGCGCAGGGGTACAAAATTCGCCATGTGCCTGCGGCGCTGCCGGATATGATCAAGACAGATGAAATGCTGGAATGGGAGTACCGGCCCCATCTTGGTCGGACAACAGAGCAGGCCATTGGCGCTTCGCGGGATCGGCTGAATTGGATGCGCAGCGCCAAATCTGACTATGAAATAGCGATGCCGATGCATGAGCTGAACAGCTTTGTACAAGGGACCGGCTATTATGAAGGGCTACCCGCCGCGATCCGCAAAGCGCAGCTGGATCAACTCCACGCGCTTTCAGATCAGCTTTATCCGCGCCTTCGCTTATATCTCTTTGATGCGCGAAAACTCTACTCCGCTCCCATTACTATTTTCGGGCCGCTCATGGCGGTGATTTATTCGGGGGGGCACTATATGGTCTTTCGCGATACGATACGCGTTGAGACGCTCACCGCACAATTCGACACCCTCATTCGCCAAGCAGCACTTACCGCACGCGATATTCCCGCGCATCTTTCGGACTTAGCCGCGCCTCTTAAATCTGAGGATCAGGATTGACCGTGTGCCCATCCACGGCGATGACCTGACCCGAAACGTTGCGGGCCGCGTCCGAAGCTAGGAAGACAGCCATATCGGCGATATCGCGTGCTTCCACAAAGCGGCGCAGAGAGGTGCCCGCCGCGTACCCGGCATAGACCGCATCCCGGCTCATGCCTTTGGCGGTCGCTTCGCGGGCCAAGACGCCCTCCATTCTTGGGCCCTCCACCGCGCCGGGACAAATCGCGTTGGCGCGAACGCCATGGGGACCGGCCTCCATTGCCACGGTTTTCATCAGCCCAATCACCGCCCATTTCGCAGCGGCATAAGGCGCACGAAACGGATAGCCATACTGCCCTGCGGTCGAGGAGGTCAGGATGACCGCGCCCGCCCCTGCTTTCTTCATGAATGGCAAAGCATATTTCGCCGCGAGAAAGGCGCCCTCAAGGTTCACCGATACGCAAGAGCGCCAATCGGACAGCGCGATATCCTCAACCGCCGCTGTCGGCCCAGCGATGCCTGCATTGGCGCACAGCACATCAACATGGCCCATGCCAGCAATGAGCTCTGACATCGCTGCTTCATCCGTGACATCCGCCGCAACACACGTCCACTCTTTGGGACAAGACGCGAGCGCCTCTATATCGACGTCCGTAATCCAGACTTTATCCCCTTGCCCCGCAAACGCCTCCGCCATCGCACGTCCGATGCCGGAGGCGCCAGCGGTGATCAACACCTGCCTCATGGACGCTGGCCAACCGAGCGCCCCAGCCCCTCTGGTTGCGTAAGACCCGTATGGGACGCAGCGACCCGAGCAAGGCGGGTGGCAACCTCTGGTCCAGGTTCCGATGGACGGCGCGTCTCAAGGCTGACATGGAGCAAGAAATGCTCGCCCGTCGCCAGCAGCCTGTCGCCCTCATACATCTCATGCCAAAGATGCAATTTTTTCCCCGCGCCGCTGATTAGCTGCGTGCGCAGCTCAATCTGAGCGCCCGCATGCACCTCGTCAATGTGGCGAATATGGGTTTCGGCGGTGAAATAGCTGCCACCCGTGGCGATATAATCCGCGTCGCAGCCGATCATCACCATAAACCTATCGGTCGCATCGCCAAAGGCTTGCAGATATTTCGCCTCATTCATGTGCCCGTTATAGTCGGTCCAATCCAGCGGCACCGTTCGGCGCCCGGTGATCAAAGGTGCGGCGGCGTCAAGGTCAAAACCCTCACGCAGCGCAGGTTCTTGCTGATTGAGCGCCGCGCCCGCCCCCCAATCTTGCGCCTTCAACGCACGAAGAATGCCAACCAAGTTGGCATCACGAATGCGCTCCATCTCGCGGATGCTCATATGCCCGGACTGCGCATCCGACTGGCTTGCGATCAAGTCCACCAACTCATCGGTAAATTCGGGCACATCCATCAACTTGGTCCATGGCCATTCAAGCGC